>JBPCMD010000075.1:0-16460 GCA_051002595.1 Gaiellaceae bacterium | reverse complement strand
TGCCCCCGACAAGAATCGAACTTGTGCACGCGGTTTAGGAAACCGCTGCTCTATCCACTGAGCTACGGGGGCGCTCGGTCAAGATAACCGCTCGTCCGCCGCGATATAGGCTCGAATCGAGCCAGGCCCGAGTCCAGCCGAGTGTAGCCCCAGGGCTTACTTGTGGCGGTAGACGATCCGGCCGCGGGTCAGGTCGTAGGGTGAGACCTGGACGTTGATCCGGTCGCCGGGGGCCATGCGGATGCGGTAGCGCCGCATCTTGCCCGCGGTGTAGGCGATCAGCTCGTGGCCGCCATCGAGAGCGACGCGGAACATGCCGCCGCCGAGTGCCTCGAGCACCTCGCCTTCGACTTCGACCTTTTCCTCTTTCGCCATGTTCTCCTAGAGAGTAGAGGGCGCGCCGCCCGAAGGCAGCGCGCCCTCGTCTAGTACCTAGACGGTTGTGACGTTGATCGCCTCGGGACCTTTTGCCCCCTCGCGGGCTTCGAACTCGACCCGAGCGTTCTCGCTCAGTGACTTGAAGCCGTTGCCGGCGATGTTGGAGTGGTGGACAAAGAGATCCTTGCCACCCTCGTCGGGCGTGATGAACCCGTAGCCCTTTGCATCGTTGAACCATTTGACTACTCCGGTTGCCATATGAAATACACCTCCCCTCACCCTCGATCGAACGGGTAGGGGAAGCCGCAGCCCCCGGTACTCGTCCTGGTTTTCGCCGAACAGCCTAGCTGGTCGGGTCAGCCTCGCGCCCGCGGTTGGTAGCGTGGCCGCGTGGCGGGTCGAGCAACGGAACTCGCATTTCTCGGCGGACGCGTGATCGCGATCGCCGGCGCGGGTGGGAATCTCGGTCCGACAGTCGTCGACCGGCTTGCGTCGTCCGGTGCCGTGCTCGCGCTCGGAGGAAGGGACTCGCGTCCGCTGGACACCCTCGCAAAGGATCTCGGGATCGAGGCAGACACGGCGTCCGTCGACCTTCTCGACGCGGGCGCGGCGCGCTCTTGGGCAGACAGAATCGTGGAGCGACGAGGGCGAGTGGACGCGCTCCTGCATTTCGTCGGAGGCTGGCGTGGCGGCACTCCGATCGAGGAGGCGCCGCTCGAGGACTGGGACTTCCTCCACGGTTTGCTCATCCGCACCGTCCAGCTCGCGACGCAGGCGTTCGCGCCGCATCTCCTCGCGAGCGGTCGCGGGCGGTTCGTCCTCGTCTCGAGCTCGCAGGCCCAGGCGCCGACGCAAACGAATGCCGCCTACGCGGCGGCGAAGGCGGCGGCCGAGGCGTGGACGCTCGCGCTCGCCGACCGGTTCCGCGGCTCGGGAGCGACCGCGAACATCATCGTCGTCGGCGCGATCGTGACGCCCGCCATGCGCGAGGAGTCGCCGGACAAGGATTTCTCCTCGTTCACCTCCGCGGAGGAGATCGCCGAAGCGGTCGCCTACCTCTGCTCCGATGCCGCGGCCTCCATGAACGGCCAGCGGATCACGCCGCGCGGCGCTGCCTGACCAGCCACTCGCGGCGAAGCAAAAGGGGGCAGAACAGCGGGAGCATCGCGACGACCAGCCAGAGATAGAGGGTGGTCGCCCCGGCGACCAGGCAGAGGCCGAGCGCGAAGAGCTGGGTAGAGAGACCGAGATTGGCCAGCACGAGAACGGTCAGCCGGTCGTGGTAGGCGAGCGTTGCGGCGTGCCTCTTCCCGGGGTTCTCGACATCGCTCAAACCCCGCTCGAGCCGCCACGCCGAGAACGCGCGGATGAGCCGATCCTGCGGCGCGAGGAAGACTCGATAGACAAGGGCGAGCGCGAGCTCGATCGGGCCTCCCGAACCGTGCGCGAGGTCGGGCTGGCCGCCGCGAGCCTCGCGATAGAGATGCGCGAGGTTGAAGTCCAAGCTGAGCACGAGCGTCAGCACGCAGAACGCCCCGAGAGCGAGCCACGGCCGCTCCGTGACAGCGCCGAGGATGGCGAACAGGATCAGATTGAGGGCGGTGTCGGACTCGGTGTCGAGATATCTCCCGAGCAGGGTGACCCGACCCGACAAGCGCGCAAGCCTGCCATCGGCGTTGTCGAGCAGTGTCTTCAGCTGCAGCAGCAGCGCGGCCGTCACGAATGAGCTCAGCGCGAGCGCAAGGCCCGCGGCGAGACCGGTGAGTCCCGCTACGAGAACAAGGGCGGGGGGCGGAATCCGGAGCGGCAGCAGAGTGAGGGCGACCCGATGGGCGAGCGGGCCGTAGAACGCCGCCACTACGACCTCCCGTGCGGGGCGCTCCTTGTCGGACGCCGCGACGGCTCGGAGCGCGGCGGTGTCGGTGGAGACAGTCATGGGGTCGCTCGATCGTAGATACTGCCGGGATGGCCAATCCGGATGGATGGAGCGAGGTCGACAATGCGCTCGAGCGCACGTTCGAGCTTGCGAGCTTCAAGCATGCGCTCGACTTCGTGAGCCGCGTCGGCGAGCTCGCCCAGCGGGAGGATCACCATCCGCATATCGCGATCGACTACAAGAAGGTGACGCTCCGCTGGTGGACGCACACCGCGGACGGGATCACCGACCGAGATCGCGAGCTCGCCCAGATGACGAACGCGCTCTAACTCGCCTCACTATGACGTCTTGACGGGGCGGCCCTGGCAAGGTTTGCGGCTGATCGCATCGCCTTATCACGATGGTCTGGCGCAGGTCGACCGCGGTCGCGGCACGACGAGGCTGTTGGAGGAGCTGCATGCGTCAGGGGCGCTGTCGGCCCTCGGTCATCCGGGCACGGTCGAGACCGTCGCCCCGGTGAGTCCGGCTATGCCCGAGGCCGCGCGAGTGTTCGAGCTCAACCGGGGACTCGCCGGCCATGTGCGCGACGCGAACGCGGACGGCGTCTTTCCGGTGGTTCTGGCAGGCGACTGCAACAGCTGCCTGGGGACGGTGGCCGGCTGTGGGGCTCGAGACCTGGGAGTCGTGTGGTTCGACGCTCATGCCGACTTCGATACCCCGGAAGACAGCCGATCGGGGTCCCTCGACGGGATGGGCTTGGCGATGCTGACCGGCCGCGGCTGGGATGCGCTCCGCGAGACGATTCCCGGACTCGCTCCGGTCCCTGAGAGTCACGTTGTCCTCGTCTCGGCTCGCGATCTCGAACAAACCCAGCGAGATCGCCTCCAGCGCTCGCGCATCCGCTGTCTCGAGGGGAACGCCTTCTCCGACACGGATCTGCGCGTCGCGCTCGACGAGCTTCGAGAGCGGGTACGCCGCGTGTATCTGCACATCGATCTGGACGCGCTCGACCCGGGTGAGGGAACTGCGAACCAGTACAGCGCGCCGGATGGGCTCAGCAGCGCACGGCTGCAGTCGGCAGTGGGCGAGGTCTTCGACCGGTTCCACGTCGTCGCAGCTGCGATCACGGCCTACAACCCGCTGTCCGACGCCGACGGACGGATGGCAGATACGGCCACCCGGCTCCTTACGGCGATCGTCGGATACGCGTTGCCGAACGACGGCTGAGGAGCAATCTCCCGGCGGGATTGCGGCGTTAGGGTGCGCGCGTGGAGACGAGCGGCCGCGTAACCATCTGTGACGTCGGCCCGCGCGACGGGCTCCAGAACGAGCCCGAGACTCTCGAGCCCGCAGTCCGGGCGGAGCTCGTCGGAAGACTCGTCGCCGCCGGCGTCCGCGCTGCGGAGGTGGCGAGCTTCGTCGACCCGCGGCGCGTGCCGCAGATGGCCGGCGCGGAGGACGTGGTGGTGGCGCTCGACCGTATCGAAGGAGTCGTCTATGCAGGTCTCGCCCTCAATGAGCGAGGCTACGACCGCCTAGTCGCCTCCGGGCTGGACGAGGTGCGCTTCGCGTTCGGCGCCACGGAGTCGTTCAACCAGCGGAATCAGAACGCGTCCGTGCAGGAGTCGCTCGCGACGGCGCTTCGTATCGTCGAGCGGGCGCGCTCCGGTGGGATCCGGGTGGCGGTGACGGTGAGCGTGGCGTTCGGCTGCCCCTTCGAAGGCTCGGTCGACGAGGGTCGCGTGCTCGCGCTCGCCGCGGAGCTCGCTGCTGTCAGTCCCGACACGATCCTCCTCGCAGACACGATCGGTGTCGCCGTGCCCACCCAGGCGCGGAGACTCGTCTCGCGAACGGTCGAGCTCGGCATCCCAGTCGGCGGACACTTCCACAACACGCGCAACACGGGCTACGCGAATGCGCTCGCGGCGCTGGAGGCCGGGGCCAGCGTGCTCGACGCGTCGGTGGGTGGCCTCGGCGGTTGCCCCTTCGCGCCGCGCGCGACTGGGAACATCGCGACGGAGGATCTCGTGTATCTCCTCCACGGCGAGGGTGTCGAGACTGGGATCGACTTGGACGCGCTCATCGCTGTCTCCGGTTGGCTGGAGGGAGTGCTCGGGCGAGAGCTCGAGGGCCAGGTTTACCGGGCGGGAGGCTCCCTGTCTTCGTAGAGCGACGCTTGCGTCGCCTCGTCAACCCGTGGCGAGCGAGGCGAGGCAAGCCTCGCCCCTACGCTCGGGCGGGGAGAATCGTCCCACGCACCTCGCCGAGCTCGACGTTGCCGGCGCGTCCCCGCAGCACGACCTCGTCTCCGTCCTCGAGAAACATCCGCGTGCTCCCGTCGCCGAGCCGGATGGGATGGGCGCCGTTCCACGTCAGCTCGATCAGCGATCCCTGGCTGCCGGCGCCCGGCCCCGAGATCGTCCCCGACGCGAACAGATCGCCCGTGCGCAGTGACGCGCCGTTGACGGTGGCGTGCGCGAGCTGTTGCGGCATCGTCCAGTAGAGACCGCTTGCGTTCGTCCGGGACACGACCGTGTCCGAGAGCTCGACCTCGAGCTCGATATCCAGCGCCCAGTCGCCCGCTACGCGCAGGTAGGGGAGCGGCTCGGGGTCCTGCGCGGGCGCCGACACGAATCGATCCTCGAGCAGCGCGAGCGGCGTGACCCACGCCGAGATCGAGGTCGCGAAGGACTTCCCGAGGAACGGCCCGAGCGGCTGATACTCCCACGCCTGGATGTCGCGGGCGCTCCAATCGTTCACGAGCACGACCCCGAAGACGTGATCCCGGAATGCCGACGCCGAGACCGGCGCGCTCAACACGCTGCCGACCCCGACGACGAATCCGAGCTCGAGCTCGATGTCGAGCCGCCGGCTGGCCCCGAAGGAAGGCTCGGAGTCAGCGACACGCTTCGACTGGCCGCGAGGTCGCACGACCGGGGTTCCGCTGACCACGATCGTTCCGGCGCGGCCGTGGTAGCCAACCGGGAGGTGACGCCAGTTCGGAAGAAGCGGCTCCGCGTCGGGACGGAAGAGTCGACCCAGGTTGGTGGCATGCTCGAGCGACGAGTAGAAGTCGACGTAGTCGGCGACTTCGAAGGGAAGGTGGATCGTCGCGTCCTCGAGCGGGACGATGTCGCGACCTCCCTCGATGAGATCCACCACCCGCTGGAGCGTCTCCTCCCATACCGCCCTCCCGAGGGCCAGAAACGCGTTCAGGCTCGGCTCGGAGAACGCAGAGCCAAGGTCGTTCGCCCGAAGATCGAGGATGCCGTGGCCGGCTCGAAAGCCGACGCGGGGCTCGTCTCCGTCGAGCGAGAAGACACCGAACCCGACCGCCCCGTTCACAGCGGCAGGATCCCCAGCCTCTCGAGCTCTGCGACCGGCTCGAAGAAGCTGCAACTCCCGATCGAGTGCAGCTTCGTCCGGCGTGCGTGGAGGAGCTCAGCCGATCCCATCGTGCGTCTACGCCAGCGAAGACCTTCGGCGCGAAGCTCGAGGGCTCCGGGCTCACGTTCGTCGAGGGCACCCTCTTCGCGGTACACCGCCGCGGCAAGGAGATTCAGGAAGCCGTGCTCGTCCTCGGTGCTCAGAGCATGGTGCAGCCCCGCTGTGGCCTTGTAGACGATCTTGCGCGCGCGGCACTCGCACAAGAACCAGCCGAGCCGTGTCGTATCCCCACTGCAGCGGACCTTCGCGCGCAGGCCATAGCGCTCGACCTCAGCGAGACGGGCAACGAGATCGTCGTCGAGCGGAACCTCGACGTAGACCTCATCCGCAAGGCCGACGAGCGACGCAAGATCGGCTCCCGGAGGTGCTTCAACCGCCTCGACCCTGGGATCTGGCTTCGGCCAGACGCCGCTCTCGGGGTTGTCCAGCACGACGCTGACGCCGCGGCCCACATCAGGCAGCTCGGCCAGCCGCGACGCCGGACAGACGAAGCGGCCGAGCATGAACGCGCTCGAGCCCTCACGGGCGCGTCGGTCCTCCTCGAGCGCCGCGGGCAAATCCAAGGACGCGGGCGGGAAGAGCGGCGCGTGGTCGATCAGCCGCGAGAGCAGCGCAACCCGGCCGTCGTCCGTCGAGCTCACGAGGGGGCATGTTCGCAGAGTCGATGCTCAAGACGACTCCGTTGCGTTCCGATGAGGTCATGGACTCATCTCTCATGTCGGATCCTGCCCCCAAGAGCTTCGAGCCTGCGCCTCGCCCGCAGATCAGCCTCGTCTCATCCGCCGCCGAGCCGTATCGGCGGTTGGCCGAGATCTTCCACGACGTTCTTTCCGAGGAGAATCCCACCGCCCTCCTCGCTCGCATCGCGGACACGCTCGCCGAGCTCATCCCGTACGAGGACGTGCACATCTACGAGGCGGACGAGGTGAAGCGGATACTGATTCCCGTCCTCGCGCGCAGCCAATGGGCCGATCAGGTGATGAGCGAGACCTTCCCCTTCGGAGAGGGGATCACGGGCTGGGCGGTCGTGCATCGGGAGCCGGTTCTCGCGAACAAGGCGCATCTGGATCCGCGGGTGCGCTTCGTTCCGGGGACACCGGTCGAGCCGGAGGCCCTGATCGCGGTGCCGCTGATCGCCCGCGGGCGGCTGAAGGGGACGCTCAACATCTATCGCGTCGGCGAGCACGCGGAGTTCACCGCCGAGGAGTTCCATTTGGCCACGCGTTTCGGCGATGCGGCGGCGCTGGCGATCGACAACGCGCATATCCGCTCGCGCCTCGAGCACCAGGCGTCGACGGACGCGCTCACTGGCCTCTACAACCACCGGACGTTCCACGACCGGCTTCGACAGGAGATCATGCGCGCCTCCGCCGAGCACGACACGGTGGCCCTCGTGATGTTCGACCTGGACGACTTCAAGAAAGTCAACGACGTCTACGGCCACGGGGTCGGCGACCAGCTCCTGCTCCAGGTCGCCGACGTTCTCCGAGCATCGGTTCGATCATCCGACGTCGTCTGCCGGGTCGGTGGAGAGGAGTTCGCGATCATCCTCCCGACGGCCGATCTGCAACACTCGATCGTTCTCGCAGAACGAGTGGGCGCCGAGCTCGGAAAGCTGGAGGTCGAGGCCGCCGGCGGAATCACGGTCTCCACGGGCATCGCCGTCGGTCCCGTGCACGCGGCCAACCCTCGCGAGCTCGTCGCCTGCTCGGAGGCGGCGATGATGACGGCGAAGACCCGCGGGAAGGGGCTCATAGTGCCCTTCGACGAGAGCAGGCTCGAACGTCCCTCCGGCGAGAGCGCGCAACGGGCGAACGTCCGCTCGATCGCCCACCTGAACATGCTCCAGAGCCTCTCGGGAAAGCTCTCCCGCCTGAATGACGTCGCCCGCATCGGGCTCACGATCGCGGACGAGCTGCGCCTCTTGATCGACTACCACAACTGCCGCGTCTTCCTCCGCGACGGCGACGACCTGCTGCCGATCGGCTTTCGCGGAGACTTGATGGCCGCAGAGCCCGGATCGTCGGTGGAGCTCTCGCCGACGAAGGTCGGGAGGGGCATCACAGGGCGGGTCGCGGAGACAGGTGAGCCACTTCTCATCGACGACGCCGAGCGCTACGAGTTCGCCGAGCAGATCGCCGGCACGGCGGAGATCGAGGAGTCGCTCCTCGCCGTCCCGCTCACGTTCGGATCGCGGGTGATCGGCGTCATCGTGATCTCGAAGCTCGGCCTGAGGCAATTCGACGCAGACGATCTGCGAGTGCTCGAAGTCCTGGCCGGGCACGCATCGGTCGCGCTCGAGAATGCTCGACTGTACGAGGCCCAGCGCCGCGAAGCCGAGAGCGCCACAGCACTCCTCGAGTTCGCGCGAGATGTCGCGACGGCCGAAGGCATCGCCGAGGTGGCGGAACGCGTCGTCACCGGGTCGGCGCGAATCCTCTCGAGCCCGAGCGCGTCGCTCTGGCTCCAGGACGCGACGAGCGGAGACTTGATCCGGCTCGCGGCACACGACAACGTCGCCTGCGGGGACGAGCGGGAGCTCGTCGCAGTCCCGGCCAGGCAGCTCGGGCCTTGGCTCGGCCGCACAGAGCCGTGCCTCATCAAGGCGGCGGAGTACGAGGCTATCGCCGCGCCACCCGAGCACAGCGACGGCCGCTTCGCTATCGCGCCCCTGCTCGTGGACGGGCGCTGGGGCGTGATCGCCGCAGCGATTCCCCCCGAGAGCGTGTTCGCCGACCGCGAGCTCGAGCTCCTTGGTGGCCTGGCGCAGCAGACGAAGCTCGCGCTGCAGAGCGCCGGCAGCTACGAGTCTCTCGAGCGGACCTTCGTCACCACCGTCGAAGCGCTCGCGAACGCCCTCGAGGCGAACGACGAGTACACGTCCACACACGCCCGCTGGATCACCGACCTCGCGCTCGAGGTCGGGGTCGAGCTCGGCTTGGAGCAGAAGGAGCTGAAGCAGCTCGAGCTGGGCGCCCTCTTCCACGACATCGGCAAGATCGGGGTCCCGTCCGCGATCCTCCTGAAGCCGGGGCCGCTCACGCCCGAGGAGCGCGCGGTCGTGGAGACCCATCCGCTGCTCGGCGAACGCATCCTCGAGCCGATCGCGCAGCTTGCGGAGGTGCGGCGCATCGTCCGCAGCTGCCACGAGCGCTTCGACGGGGAGGGCTACCCGGAGTCACTTGCGGGCGATGCGATCCCGATCGAGTCGAGGATCATCTTCGTCTGCGACGCGTTCCACGCCATGACCACCGACCGCCCGTACCGCCGTGCGCTCACCAAGGAGGTTGCGCGAGCGCGGCTTCTGGAAGGGGCGGGCTCGCAGTTCGATCCGGTCGTGGTCGAGACCTGCCTGCGCGTCCTCGACGAGATGGAGTAGGGGACGAGGCTCGCCTCGCCTACGCGC
Source organism: Gaiellaceae bacterium (assembly GCA_051002595.1). Classification (GTDB taxonomy): domain Bacteria; phylum Actinomycetota; class Thermoleophilia; order Gaiellales; family Gaiellaceae; genus GMQP-bins7. The sequence continues at coordinate 7,353 of JBPCMD010000075.1, read as the reverse complement.
CGGCGGCCTCGGCCTTGCGCAGGCCGAGGAACGCCCACGTCCAGAACGCGATGCCCATCCCGATCGCGAGCCCGAACGCCGCGAGCGCGTGCGGAGGGTCTCCGGCGAGGAAGCCGCGCCCGGTTTCGAGGATGTACGTCAGCGGGTTCAGCGACGCCACGCTCTCGATCCAGCCTTCCAGAAGCTCGAGCGGTACGTAGACCGGGGCGAAGAAGAGAACGAGGAAGACGGGCATCTGCATCAGCGGAGCGGCCTGAATCGTGCGGAAGCGAAGCGCCAGCCCTCCCGACCAGAAGAAGCCGCAGAAGTTGACGAGCATCGCGAGCACGTAGAGCCCGACGAGATCGACAGCGCCTCCGCCGACCTGCATCCCGGCGACGACCGCGACGACGGTTAGCACCGCTGCGACGACCAGCCAGCGCAGGAGCGCCGCCAGCGCGTAGCCGAGCACGATCCCGCTGCGGTGCGGTGCAGCGAGCAGGAGACGCTTTCCGAACCCTCCCTCGAAGTCGCGCGCGACACCAAATCCCGTGAACACACCGCTGAAGGCCGCCGACTGGAGCAGGACGAAGACGAACTGAAAGGCGGTGTACCCCGGCGGGAAGTCGAAGCCCGGGATCTCGCGGAGCTGGGAGAGGCCGCCAGCAAAGGCCGTGAAGAAGAAGAGCGGGAACATCAGCGTCGGCAGAAAGATCTGCGGGTTCAAAATTGCGTTCTTCAACGTTCGCCAAGCGACTCCGGAGATGACGTCCCAACGCCTCATGTACGCGTCATCCGCGTGCGGAGGGCGCTCGAGGCGAGCATGATCGAGATGACGCCGATCACGATCGTGAAACCGAACCCGAGCGCGAGCGCCTGCCCGTTCCAGCCCTCGATGATGAGGCTGCGAACGGCCTCAATCATGTACGAGACCGGGTTCAGGGTCGCCGCCGTCTGGAACCACTCGACGTCGATCAAGTCGCGCGGGGTGTTCATCGAGGAGATGAACAGGAAGACGAACAGCACCGGGAACATCGCCTGGATGCTCTCGCCCGAGCCCAGCCTCAAGGCGAGCCAGGCCCCGAGGGCGCCGAAGGAGAGGGAGACGACCGCCGCGTAGAAGAGGAGAAGCGCGATCCCGGCAGGCCCCGACTCGAAGTCGACGCCCGAGGCGATCCCGACCGCGAGGTAGAAGACGGCCTGAACGACGCCGAGGACGACGATCCCGGAGAGCTGACCGACGAGCAGCGCCCAGTCTCGAAGCGCGGTCAGGGCGAGCCGGTTGATGAAGCCGGTCTGGACGTCTCGAGCCAGGTCCGTTCCCGCGTTCATCGTCGAGAAGAGCGCGCCCTGGATGAACGGAACCGCGAGCGCGAATGCGAGAAAGGAGTCGGTCGGGAAGCCGGGCAGCTCAGTCGACGCCTGGAGACCAGCGGCGTTGACAGTCATGAGCGCGACGGGGAAGACGAGCGGTGGAATGACGCTCGCCGGCTGGCGCGCGGTCCGAACGATGGAGCGCCGCGCGATCGCGCCGACCTGCGACCAGGAGCTGCTCATGACTCGCGCTGTGGGTGACTGTCACCGCAGGTGACTGTCACCCTGCTTTCGACTCCAACGGAGCGGCCCACGACAGAGCCGGCGCCGTTTCGTAGGGCGAGGCTTGCCTCGCCCTCGTTCGTCGGCGGAGCATGGAGGGCGAGGCGAGCCTCGCCCCTACACCAGCGGCGAAGGTCACCTTGCTTCGGTCTCCTCCGCCGCCCCCTCGAGCGTCCTGCCCGTCTTCGCGAGAAAAACGTCGTCCAGCGACGGCGCGCGCAGCTCGAGATCGGCGATATCGACGCCATTCGCGTCCACCGCGCGCACGATGTCGGTGAGTCCGAGGCCGTCCCGGAGCCGAACCGCGACATCCCGCGTCGTGTCCAGCCGCTCGCCGAACGGCGCGAGGAACGCCGCGATCTTCTCGCGATCCTCCTCGTCCCGTGGGATCGCGTGCACGCTCGGGCGGCCGATCTCGGCCTTCAGCTCGGCAGGCGTCCCCTCCGCGACGAGCTTCCCCTGGTCGATGATCCCGACCCGGTCGGCGAGGACGTCGGCCTCCTCCAGGTACTGCGTCGTCAGGAAGACCGTGACGCCTTCTTCTCGACGCAGGCGGGCGACCTCCTCCCAAAGCGCCGTCCGACTCTGTGGATCGAGCCCGGTCGTCGGCTCGTCGAGAAAGAGAATCCGCGGCATGTGAACCAGCGCGAGCGCGAGGTCGAGGCGCCGTTTCATCCCGCCCGAGTAGCCGGAGACCTTCCGGTCGCCCGCGTCCTCGAGACCGACGCGGATCAAGAGCTCGTCGGCCTGAACCTTCCTGCGATCCTTGCGCACACCTTGCAGCGTCGCCTGCAAGCGAAGGTGGTCGCGACCGGTGAGCAGTGGGTCGAGTGCCGCCTCCTGCAGCGCGACGCCAATCATCGCGCGCACCTTCGGCCCCTCCTTGACCACGTCGTAGCCTCCGACGCGCGCCGTTCCCGCCGTCGGCGGTAAGAGCGTCGTCAGAACGTGGACCGTGGTCGACTTCCCGGCGCCGTTCGGCCCGAGGAAGCCGTAGATCTCACCCGGGGCTACGGTGATGTCGATCCCGTCCACCGCGCGTGGACCCTTCTTGTACTCGCGAACGAGCCCTTGGACCTCGATCCCGTTTGCCCGCTCCTCCACCGTCCAACACTACCGGCGGCCTCTGGCCGAACTAAACGAGCCGAGGCGCGGTAACTTCTTCAGGCGGCTGGTGAAGGTGACGTAGCGGCTTCCTATTCCCCGCGCTTCCGCTAGCGCGTTCAGTCGGGCTGCATCCTGCTCCGCCGCCTGCTCGGTCGCAAAAACGCTCGTCACGGCGAGGCGATCTCCAGGTCAACGTCGATGTTCTCACAGGCGTCGATCCCGGAGAACCGCTTAACGTGAGGGTATTTCGCATGCGGCTTGTTCTCTATTCATCAGTTACTGGCATTGAATCTCTGGCTCATACAACCGGCTCGAGCGGGAGCTTCGACGCGACGACCCGCTTTCCGTTCCGCTGATAGACGACGTCCACCGAGTCGTTCTGGCGATACGTGCCCGCGACGCCGACCCACATGGAGAGCCAGCGCCAGGCGCCGAGCTTGCCCTCCCCCTTCAGCTCCCGCTCGAAGACCAGCGTCCGTCCCTCGATGCGGTAGTCGCTCCCTTCTTCTGCCGGCACGCCGTTCACGTAGATCTCGAAGGGCCGCGCGACATCGGGCGGGAGGCGGACGCGGGTTCCTCCGGGCGCTCTCTCGGACACGTTCATAGAATGGCAGGCGGTGCGCGTGAAGCTCCTTCTCACCGCTGGTCTCGGACTACTCGCGCTGATTGCCGCCCCGGCCGCGCTCGCGGGGAACGGCGGCTTCGCTCCGGTATCGCCCGAGTCGCCGAACGCCGAACGGATCCGCGACACCTGGATCTTCGTCTCGATCTTCATCGTCGCGATCTTCGTCCTCGTCGAGGTCGTCCTCGTCACGTTCATCTGGCGCTACCGGCGGCGGCGGCGCGAGCGCTTCGAGGATGGCCCGCAGGTCCATGGCGCGACGAGCATCGAGCTCATGTGGACCGTCGCTCCGGTCGTCATCCTCTTCCTGATCGGCGGCTTCGTCTTCTACAAGCTGCCCGGAATCGCCGACGTCCCCTCCGCGAGCGCGAGCGGAGAGGAGCGGCTCGAGGTGCGCGTCACGGGCCGGCAGTACTACTGGCAGTACGAATACCCGAGCGGCGCCGTCGCGATCGACAGGCTGCGCGCTCCCGCGGGCGTCCCTGTGCGCCTCGCGGTGACAGCCCCGGCCGAGGACGTGATCCACTCGTGGTGGATTCCCGCGCTCGGCGGCAAGATCGACGCGATTCCGGGGACGACCACCGAGACGTGGTTCCAAGCCGAGCGCGCCGGGGTCTACGACGGCCAGTGCGCGGAGCTCTGCGGGCTCGAGCACGCGAAGATGCTCGCCTCGGTCGAGGTGCTGCCGGCAGCCGAGTTCAACACCTGGCTCGCCGAGCGGGAGAGCGAGGGGGCCAGCAGCGAGCTCGGTGAGGAGGAGTGGCAGGGCGCCTGCGCCAAGTGCCACGGCCTCTCGGGCGAAGGCGGGATCGCCCCGCTGATCGCGGGCTCGCCCGTTCTCACCGACCCGCAAGCGCTCGAGGAGATCGTCCGCAACGGTCGCGGTGAGATGCCCGCGGTCGGCTCGGGATGGAGCGAGGAGCAGATGGACGCCCTGATCGCGTACCTGCGAGAGAGTCCACCCAGTGGCTAACGCGGCGCCAAGAGTCCCCGGCTGGCAGCGGGGGCGGGTCGCGAGCTGGCTCGTCACCACCGACCACAAGCGGATCGGGATCCTCTACATCGCGACGGCGCTCGCCTTCTTCGTCCTCGCCGGGGTCATGGCGATGCTGATGCGGCTCCAGCTCGCGCAGGAGGATGTCGATCTGCTCGGCCCCGACCGCTACAACGAGCTGGTCACGATCCACGGAACGGCGATGATCTTTCTCGTCGTCGTGCCGCTCCTCGCCGGCCTCGGGAACTTCCTGCTGCCGCTGATGATCGGCGCCCGCGACGTCGCCTTCCCGCGCCTGAACGCGCTCTCCTACTGGCTCTTCGCCTTCGGCGGCCTCGTGCTGATGCTCTCCTTCTTCGCGGACGGCGGCGCCGCAAAGTCGGGCTGGACGGCGTACGCGCCGCTCTCCACGCAGGATCCCGGATCGGGTCAGGACCTCTGGATCCTGTCGGTGCACATCCTCACTGCCGCCTCGCTCGCCGGCGCGATCAACTTCATCGTCACGATCCACAACCTGCGCACGCGCGGGATGAGCTGGACGCGAATGCCGCTCTTCGTCTGGTCGCTCTACGTCTTCTCCTGGCTGCTCCTGGCCACGCTGCCGAGCCTCTCCGCCGGCCTCACCATGCTGCTGCTCGACCGCGGGATCTCGATCGGCGGCTGGGAGGCGCAGACCAACTTCTTCGATGCCTCCCAGGGCGGCTCGGCGGTGCTCTACCAGCACGCGTTCTGGTTCTTCGGGCACCCCGAGGTGTACGTGATGGCGCTGCCGGCGTTCGGGATCATCTCGGAGGTCATCCCCGTCTTCGCCCGCAAGCCGATCTTCGGCTACAAGGCGGTCGCGTTCTCGACGGTCGCTATCGGGTTCTTCTCACTGCTCGTCTGGGCGCACCACATGTTCACGGTCGGACTGCCCAACTCGTTGAATGGGTTCTTCATGGTCACGTCGATGGTCATCGCGGTCCCGACGGGGGTGAAGATCTTCAACTGGCTAGCGACGCTCTGGCGCGGGAACTTGATCTTCGAGACGCCGATGCTCTTCGCGCTCGGGTTCCTCTCCGTCTTCACGATCGGCGGGCTCTCGGGGATCTATCTCTCCGCCTTCCCGATCGACTGGCAGGTGCACGACACGTACTTCGTCGTCGCCCACTTCCACTACGTGATCCTCGGCGGCTCGGTCTTCGCGATCTTCGCGGCCCTCTACTACTGGTGGCCGAAGATGTTCGGGAAGGTGCTCGACGAGCGGCTCGGGAAGTGGCACTTCTGGTTCCTGTTCATCGGGTTCAACATCACCTTCTTCCCTCAGCACCTGCTCGGTCTCGAAGGGATGCCGAGGCGCGTGTACACCTACTCGAACGGCGAGTGGGAGGGCTACAACCTCGCCTCGACGATCGGCTCCTGGGTGATGGGAATCGGCCTCCTCTTCTTCGCGTGGAACGTCGAGCGAACATGGAGGAAGGGAAAGCGGGTCGGCAACGACCCGTGGCAGGCGGACACGCTCGAGTGGTACGCGACCTCGCCTCCACCGGCGCACAACTTCGATGACGTGCCGTACGTGACGAGCGCCAGGCCCCTCTACGATCTGCGGCGAAGGCTGCGTGAGAAGGATGGATACCGACCGCCCCTCTGAGCCGACGCCTGGCGCGTTGCTCCGCGTGACCGCGATCGGCGGAGCGCTCGCGTCGGGCGCGGCCGTGGCGAGCGCGGTGCTCGACCTCGGGACCACGCACTGGGGGATCGCGCTGATCGCGCTCCCGCTTCTCATCGCGACGGCGGTTGTCGCGCGACTGGCATATCCCAGGCTCTTCCCCCGGGCGCTGCTCGCAGTCGGGTTGTTTCTGCTTGCGATCGCGCTCGGCGGCGTGGTCGCGTGGAGCGAGAGCGCGGCCTGGGCGGACGCGTTGCACATCGGCGCCGCAGGCGTCGCGCTCGCCGCCGGCCTCTCCGTCGCCGTCGGCGTCTTCCGAGGCTCGCCGGCGCCGCTCGGCTCGGCCCGCGACTACCTGACGCTGACGAAGCCGCGCATCATGACGCTGCTCTTGCTCACCGGCGCCGCGGGAATGTTCGTCGGCGCCGAGGGGGCGCCCGCGCTCGTCCTCTTCGCTGTGACGATGGTCGGCCTGGCGCTCGCGTGCGGGGGCGCCTCGGCGCTGAATCACGTCCTCGACCGCGACATCGACGTCCTCATGGGGAGCCGGACGCGCGAGCGGCCGGTAGCGTCGGGTCGCGTCACCCCCGCGCAGGCGCTCGAGTTCGGGCTCCTGCTTTCCGCGCTCTCGTTCGCGCTCCTCGCCTCGGCCGTGAACCTGCTGACCGCGGTGCTCGCGCTCGTCGGCAACCTCTTCTATGTCGTCGTCTACACCCGCTGGCTGAAGCGGGCGACGCCGCAGAACATCGTAATCGGCGGCGCCGCTGGCGCCGTGCCGCCGCTCGTCGGCTATGCGGCTGCGAGCGGAAGTCTGGCACTGCCCGCGCTGTGGCTCTTCCTGATCGTCTTCCTCTGGACCCCGCCCCACTTCTGGGCGCTGGCGCTGATGATCAAGAACGCGTACGCGGCGGCGGGGGTGCCGATGCTGCCCGTGGTCAAGGGCGATCGCGAGACCGCTCGCCAGATCCTGCTCTACTCGATCGCGCTCGTCGCGTTCACCGTCGCCGTCGGCTTCTGGCTCGGCCCGCTCTACACCGCCGCCGCGCTCGTACTCGGAGGGATCCTGGTCGCGCTAGCGGTGCTGTTGCGGAGAGACCTCTCCCGCGCCCGCGCGCAGATCCTCTTCCACTACTCGCTCGCCTACCTGGCGCTCCTCTTCGTGGCCGCCGCGATCGACCCGCTGCTCACATGAACAACGCTCGCCTTCGGCTCGCGTTCGCGAGGGAAACCATGTTTCCCCACGTCTTCCCGCGACCGGGGTTCGCGCGAGCGAACTCCGGTCTTGCGAGAGGACCGCGTGCTCCCTTCTTCCCGAGAGTGGGGGGGGGCGCCCGACTTTCCCCCCCCCCCCCCACTCCCCAGCGAAGGGGTGGTACCCGGAAAAAGCAAAACCATTCCCCAGAGGGG
>JBPCMD010000074.1:0-12322 GCA_051002595.1 Gaiellaceae bacterium | reverse complement strand
ACTACAAGTACGCGAAGGAGCAGGTCGATCGTTCGCTCGTCTACGCGTACCGGGACCGGAGGGTCAAGAAGCGCACGTTTCGATCCCTCTGGATCGTCCGCATCAACGCCGCCGCGCGCTTGAACGGGCTCTCCTACAACCGCTTCATGGCAGGCGTGCGGCTCGCGGGCATCGAGCTCGACCGCAAGTCGCTGGCCGACATCGCGGTTTCGGATCCGGCGGCGTTCTCCGTGGTCGCGGACAGGGCAAAGGCCGCGCTCGAGTCCGACTCTTCCGCGGCAGCCTAAGTGCTTCCCGCCGTGAATACGGTCGTGCTTCGCGCGGCGAGAACCGAGCAGGCCTAGGACGCAGGGAGGGCCAATGTTCGAGAACATTGGCCCGACTGAGGACGACGGCATGCGAAGCGTTCGCAGCCGCGCGAAGTGCGGGCGTATTTGTGGCGGGGAGCACTAAGCATCTGATCGAGTCTCGGCAGAACGAGAAGCTCCGGCTCGTCCGGAAGCTTCTCGCTGCGCGCAAGCACCGGGAGGAAACCGGGCTCTTCGTGGTCGAGAGCGAGGACTTGGTCGAGGCGGCGCGAAACGCGTCGATCGAGCCGGTCGAGCTGCTCGTCTCCGGCGAGAACGTCGTGCCGGAGCTCCTCGCCGAGGTGTCGACGCTCGGGCACGCGCCGCAAGTGATCGGGGTCTTCCGCCGAGACGCCCTACCGGTCGGCGAGCGAGACGTGACGCTCGCTCTCTGGCGCGTCACGGATCCCGGGAACGCGGGCACACTCTTGCGGACGGCAGACGCGTTCGGCGCGGCTGTGACCCTTTCACCGGAATGCGCGGATCCACTCGGCCCGAGAGCGCTGCGCGCGTCCGCCGGCGCGATCTTCCGCGTGCCGCTCGTAGAGTGGAACGACGCGCCGGAGCGCTGCGTCGGGCTAGTCGCGCACGGCGGCGCTCCGCTTGCGGGGGTCGACCTCGAACCTCCGCTCACAATCCTCTTGGGCTCGGAGAGAGAAGGCCTGCCGACTGCCCTAGTGACACAGTGTCACAAGGCGACGATTGCACTTCCCGGCGAGGCCGAGTCGCTGAACGTCGCCGCTGCAGGCGCGATCGCCCTCTACGAGCTCTCGCGGCGATCGGGGCGCTGAGAGTCGCTCTGCGCCCAGGTTCGATGCGTTTCGCCAGCTGGCCGGGACGGACGAGCCCGAGCTAGCCGAAGCCGCCGCCGCCGCCTCCTCCGCCCCCACCGCCGCCTCCGGAGAAGCCGCCTCCGCCGCCACCGGATCCAGAGTTGGGCGGCGCCAGCGCGCTGCCGAAGCCGGATGTGAGATCGCCGATCGAGAGGCTGGTGATCCCTGAGCTCAGGTCGCCGCTGGGCGAGATCCAGTAGATCGTGCTTGCCTCGTGGAGCGCCTCTGGCATGTGGATCTGCGCGCCTTGCAGCACGCGCTCGGCGATGCCGAAGGCGATCCCGTAGACGAGAAACCGCTCCCACAGGACGAGGGTCGCGGGGGGCGCCTCCTGGAGGCGCGGGAAGTCGGTCAGGTAGCGGCGGAAGGCGTCCCAGCGCTCGGCCTCCGTCTGTGCAGGTGGCGACCGCCTGCGCCAGAGGCGACGCCCGAAGACGACCGTCGCGCCGACGAGCGCCGCGTTGACCAGCAGGCTGACCCCGACACCCACGAGGACGACGTCGGCGTAGCGGGGGTACACCGACCTCCAGCCGTCCTGCGCGAAGAATACGAGCAGCGCTCCCACGAGCGCGAGCAGCACACCGGCGCCGACGAGGGGCACGGCGCCCAGCGAGCGGAACCAGCTTCGGCGATCAGCTTCGTGTCCGACTTCTCTCTTGAACGACTCGAATCGCTCGGACATCGACTTCCGTTCGTCCTCGATTCTGTCGCGGAAGTTCGAGAGCCGCTCCGAGCCGCCGTCCAGAACCGCATCGACGACTTCGGCGACGTAGTGCTCCCAAGGGGTCAGATCCGCTCTCTCACCCGCTGAGAGCTCGAGATCCGAGACCGACTGCGTACGAAGCCCGCCCCAGATCTTCCGTTCCGTTGTCGTGGCCGTGGCCGTGTAGACGCCGCGCCGGATCAGGTCGAAGAGCGTCGCCGTGAACTCGAACGACCCGGCCTCGCCACCCTGCCGAAGCAGCATGGGCACGAGCGCGGGCTCGGTGTCGGTCGGGGGCTCCTGCTCGTACTCCCGGTCGTATGGGGTACGCCGCTCGCGGCCGAGGAGCCAGAACACCGCCCCGATGACGACGAGCGCGGGAAGGGTTGCGAGCCCGAGCACAACGAGGCCTGTGCGAAGCGGACTGTCCTTGAGCTCGTCGATCCGCTCCTGATCCTTCGCATATTCCTCGGCATCCGCCCGCTCCTCGACGACGATCTTCTCGAGCCCGGGGCCGTCCTCGAGGCGCATGCCTGCCGTCGACGAGAAAGCAGCCCGCGGGTAGACGGCGCGGAGCTCCACGAACTGTCGGGCCGGCACGTCGAGCGCACGCAGTAGCGCGCGCGGTCCTGCAAGCGTGACGTCTCCGCGGACCCACACCGGATGACCCCAGGCGCGTACCACTTCTCCCGGCCCCGAGGTCGTCGCAGTGAGGCGTCCCAGTGACTGCTCCCACTCATCTCCCCACACTTTGAGGTTGACGTCGACGACGTCGTCGTAGCCGACCGCGAGGCGGCTGAAGCGATAGCGGATCGTGAACGTGCGCGTCTCTCCCGTGGCTTGGAACCGCCAGACGACCCGGATTCGCCCGCCGAGATCGCGAGTGCCGTATGTGCCCGACGGACCGCCTGGCTCCAGCTCGGTTGGGGCGCCGGGACCGTACACGCGCCCGTTCTCCGAGACAGCGACGTCCGAGATGAGCTCCCCGCTCCGGTAGGGGATCTCGCGAAAGCCGTACGTGAACGGAAAGTCGCTTCCGAAGGCGACGGAGATCCGCTCTTCGACCGCGACGCTGCCGTCTGTTCCCACTCCGGCCTGAACGTCGGCCTGGACGAGCTCGTACGACTGGGCGAAAGCCGTCGGTGCGACTGCGAGCGCGACAAGTGCCGCAACTGCAGCCGCGAGCGGCCGCGAAGCGGACGCCTTCAGGGGTTTCGCGCGATCGGAATCCGCGCTAGCGGATCTGATCCTGCGCCAACTAAAAGTCGACGACCGGGACCTCCCGTTGTGCCTCCTCTTCGACCTCGAAGAACTCGCGGATGCTGAACCCGAACGGTCCCGCGATGACCAGCCCCGGAAAGGTCTGGATCGCATTGTTATAGGTCAGGACCGAGTCGTTGTAGACCTGCCGCGCGACCGCGACGCGGTTCTCGGTCTCCGCGAGCTCCGTCTGGAGCTGACGGAAGTTCTCGTCGGCCTGCAGCTCGGGGTAGGCCTCCGCGAGGGCGAAGAGGCGGCCGAGCGCCGCGCCCAAGATGCCTTCCGCCTGTGCGGTCTCGGCAGGCGTCCCCGCCTGCTGAGCCCTCGTGCGGGCCGCGGTCACGGCCTCGAAGGTCTCGCGCTCGTGCGCGGCGTAGCCCTTCACCGTCTCGATGAGGTTCGGGATCAAGTCCCAGCGCCGCTTGAGCTGCACCTCGACCTGTGCCCACGCGTTGTCGACCCGGTTCCGGAGCCGGACGAGGTTGTTGTAGAGCAGGACGAGGACGACCGCGACCAGGAGCACGATCGCGAGGAGGACGATGATCAAGATCACGTCGCCGACTCTATGGATAGGCTGGCCGAATGGCAACCGTGACCGGTCTGTTCGTCTCGCCGGGCCGAAAGAGCGGCCGCTCTGCGGCGCGTGAGCGTGTGCTCGCGGTCGAGAGCCAGGGCCTCGAAGGCTGCGCCCACGGGCATCCGCCTCGGCGCGAGGTGCTGCTCGCCTCGAAGGAGCACCTGGATGCAGTCGGCGTCGAGCCGGGAGAGATTCGCGAGAACGTGACGGTGGAAGGCGCCGACGTCCAGACCTGGCCGATAGGTCAACGTGTGAAGGTCGGCGGGGCGACGTTGGAGGTCACCATGGTGTGCGATCCCTGTTACCGGATGGACAAGCTGCGCGACGGGCTGCGCTCCGAGCTCGACGGCAAGCGCGGAATGCTCGCTCATATCGTCGAGGGCGGCGAGATCGCGCTCGGCGACCCGATCGAGTTGATCTAGCCCGCGCTGCGCATCCGACAGACGAAGACCATGTCCTCGTCGTCCTCGTATGGCCGCGAGTCGAACCAGCCGTAGAGCGCCTCTAGTTCGAACCCCGCCGCGTCGAGCAGGCGCAACCACTCGGACGCCGACAGCCAGTGAAGCCCGAACGTCGCCCCTGAGTCTCCCGAGCGGACTGAAAGCGAGAGCGTCCGCGAACCCTCGTCCCAGACGGCGCGTTCGAAGATCCCCGGCTCGCGCTCGAGCCAGCGGTCGTGCGTCTCCTGGATGTCGTCTTGGCTCGGCGCGAACACGTCGAACACGTAGCGTCCTCCGGCCTCCAGCAGCGACCGGGCGGCGCGAAGCGCGCGCAGCTTCTCCTCTTCGGTCTCCATGTGCAGGAGCGAGCGAAACGGGCAGATGACAAGAGGTACGCGCTCGGAGACGGGCGGCTCGCGCAGGTCACCTACGCGGAGATCGAGGAGATCGCCTACCTCTGCCGCTTCCGCCGCCTCCCGCGCGACCGCCAGCATCCCGGGTGAGGAGTCGACCCCGATCAGGGACACTCCGGCCTTCGCGATCGGGACTGCGATCCTGCCTGTCCCCACCGCAAGCTCGACAACAGGCCCGCCCGACGCGAGCGCTTGGTCGACGTAGAAGCCGACGTCCTCGGTGACAGAACGGCTCCACGGGTCGTAGAAGCGTGCGATCTCGTCGTACAGCGTCATCCGCGCTTGCGTGCCACCCAGACGAGCTCGCGACTCGCCTCGTCGAACGGCCGCCGGTCGAGCCAGCCGTTGAGAGTATCGGTCTCGAGGCCGTCGTGGCCGCTCACTCCTCGCGATTCAAGCAGCGGATGAGGGCGACCGTAGGCTTGGCCGATGAGCATCGACGACGGACGGGTGGTTCTCGCGGCCTTTCTGGCGACATCCGTTCTGGGAGGAGTCAACGCCGTAGCCGTTCGCGCTTCAGCAACCGCGAGCTCGACCCGCTCTGGGGAGCCGGGCTTCGGTTCTCTCTCGCAGCCGCGCTCGTGCCGCTCGCCATGCTGCTCCTCGCGGTGCTCCAACGCCAGGAGCGCTTTCGGGTGATCGCGCTCGTCGGCGCGATCGTCGGGCTGGGCGGCATCGTGGTGATGTCGCGGACGTCACTGCCCGAAACGGTCCCGCTTCTCTCCTTGCTCGCCGCGGTCGGCAGCGCGCTCTGTGTCGCCCAGGCGGCGGTGCTCTTGCGGTTCTTCCCGAGAGCGCACCCGGTGACGATGAACGCCCTGGGTATGGCGACCGGCGCTGTCCTCCTGCTTGCAGGATCGCTGCTTGCAGGCGAGTCGCATCCCCTCCCGCGTGACGGCGAGACGTGGGCTGCGCTCGTCTATCTCATCTTCGTCGGCTCCGTGCTCGTTTTCGTGCTCTACCTGTTCGTGCTCGCTGGAGCGCGTCTCGCACGACGTACGGGTTCCTGATCATTCCCGTCGTCACGGTCGCGCTCTCGGCCTGGCTCGACGACGAGAAGGTCGGCCTCGGGCTGGTGCTCGGTGGCGTGCTCGTTCTCGCGGGCGTGTACGTCGGTGCGCTGCGTCCGGTGCATGGTCCACGCTGACGAAGCCGCTATCCGCCGCAACTGCCTTGTGACACTGTGTCACAAGGCGGCGAGCGCGCTATCGTGAGCTTGTGAACGCTCTCGCGCGCACGACGCCCTTTACGCGGCCCCGGTCTGGATCCGGGGCTGCGGCGTACGCGTAGACCGTTCGCCGTCTCCTCCGCATCTGGGTCGGGGCCGTCCCGTTGCAGCCTTGCGACCGCTGAGGAGAGCCATGTCTCGGAAAGCCGACAACCCCGCTACAGTCGCCGCCGTGGAGCCCGGCGCGCTCGAGGAGAAGGCACTGGCCGCTGTCGCGGCGGCGGGCTCCGTCGACGACGTCGAGCGGGCGCGGATCGAGTACCTCGGCCGCAAGAGCGAGCTCAAGCTCGCGCTCCGCGAGGTGCGCGACCGTGAGACGGGAATGACGCTGAACGCGCTGCGCGAGCGGCTCGAGACCGCAATCGACGGTCGCGAGGAGGAATTGCGCGGCGCCGAGCTCGACCGGCGGCTGAGCGAGAACGTTGTCGACGTCACCTTGCCGGGCGAGGAGCGTCGCCTCGGGACGCTCCATCCGACGACGCTCACCCGCCGCATCGTCGAGGACGCCTTCCTCGGGCTCGGCTACGAGGTCATCGACGACCGCGAGGTCGAGACCGTCCACTACAACTTCGACCAGCTCGCCTTCGGGCCTGCGCACCCGGCACGCTCGTATCGCGACACCTTCTTCATCGACCTGGTTCGGCTTCTGCGAACCGAGACTTCGCCGTCGCAGATCCACGTCATGGAGGCGAAGAAGCCCCCGATCTACATGGTCTCGCTCGGACGCGTGTACCGCCGCGACGAGATCACGGCGACCCGCTTCCCGATTTTCCACCAGTTCGAAGGGTTGGCCGTCGATCGCAACCTCACGCTCTCGGATCTCAAGGGGACCCTGTTGCATGTGATGCAGACGCTCTTCGGCGAGGAGCGTCAGGTGCGGTTTCGGACTCACTACTTCCCGTTCACCGAGCCGTCGCTCGAGCCCGATGTCTCGTGCCCGATCTGTGAAGGAGAGGGTTGCCGTACCTGCAAGTACACGGGTTGGATCGAGCTCGGTGGGTGCGGCATGGTCGATCCGCAGGTTCTGTCGAACGTCGGCATCGACCCCGAGGAGTGGAACGGCTTCGCCTTCGGCTGCGGCATCGAGCGCGCGGCCCAGCTCCGCCACGGCATCCCGGAGATTCGGCCGTTCTGGGAGAACGATCTGCGAGTACTGAGGCAGTTCTGACATGAGAGTGCCGCTCTCCTGGCTCCGCGACTACGTGTCGGTCGGCATGCCGGTCGACGACCTCGCCAGCCGGCTGGACGTCTCGACGGCAGTGGTCGCGGGGATCGAGCGTCGAGGTGTCCCCGACCAGGATGGGAACCTCGGGCTCTTCCGAGTCGGCAAGGTGCTCGAGGCCGCGAAGCATCCCAATGCGGACCGGCTCCAGCTCTGTGTCGTCGACGTGGGGGAGCCCGAGCCGTATCAGATCGTCTGCGGTGCTTGGAACTTCGGCTCGGGCGCGACGGTCGCGGTCGCCCTGCCCGGCGCCACGCTTCCGGGCGGTCTCGTCCTCGAGCGCCGCAAGCTTCGCGGGGAGGAGTCGGCGGGAATGATTCTCTCCGAGCAGGAGCTCGAGCTCGGCCAGGATCACGCGGGGATCATCGTGCTCGACGAAGGCGAGGCGGGGACTCCGCTCGGCGACGTTCTTCCGCTACGAGACGTCGTCCTCGATCTCGAGATCACCGGCAACCGGCCCGACCTGCTCTCGGTCTACGGCGTCGCCCGCGAGATCGCCGCGCTGTTCAAGCTCGAGCTCGCCCCGCCTCCGGGGAAGGATCCGGAGCCCGCGGGCGACGAGCCCGTCGACGTCACGATCGAGGACTTCGACGGGTGCCCGCGCTACATCGGCCGGCTCTTCCGCGACGTTCGGCTCGGCCCGTCGCCGCTCTGGCTGCGCGCCCGTCTGGCCGCCGCCGGGATGCGGCCGATCTCGAACGTCGTGGACGTGACCAACTACGTGATGCTCGGGCTCGGCAACCCGTTGCATGCCTTCGACCGGACGACGCTCGCGGACGGGCGGATCGTCGTCCGTCGGGCCCGGCCCGGGGAGAAGCTGAGGACGCTGGACGGCGTCGAGCGCGATCTCGAGCCCTCCGACCTGATGATCGCCGACGCCCAGCGCTCGGTAGCGCTCGCCGGGATCATGGGCGGCGAGGAGACGGAGATCTCGGAGACGACGACGGAGGTCCTTCTGGAGGCGGCGAACTTCGAGCCAACGGGGCTCTGGCGGACCTCCGAGCGGCTGCGGCTTCGGACGGAAGGTTCGAACAGGTGGGAGAAAGGCGTCGATCCCTACCTCGCCGAGCGGGCCGCCGCGTGGGCGACGGAGCTGATCGTCTCCCTCACCGGCGCCCGGTTCGTCGGGCACACCGACGCCAAGCAGGGACTTCCCGAACCGCCCGTCGTGCGCTTCCGGCCGGAACGCGCGAGCGCATTCATCGGGCTCGACGTGACGCCGGACGAGCAGGCTGACATCCTGACGCGGCTCGGCAACGAGCCACGCGGCGACGAGTACCGCGTTCCCACGTGGCGCGCACGGGACCTCACCCGCGAAGTCGACCTGGTCGAGGAGGTCGCCCGGTTCCACCTCGACGAGGTTCCGTTCTCGCTTCCGGTCCGGCGCGAGATGAGCGGACGCCTGAGTCGAGCGCAACGCGTGCGCCGGCGTATCGAGGACACCCTCGTAGCGCTCGGCTACTCGGAGGTGCATACGCCGTCCCTAGTCGAGCAGGATCGAGACGAGAACGCGCTTCGGCTTCGGGAGCCGATTACGGTCGAGCTGGCGGTGTTGCGCACGGAGCTCCTGCCCTCGCTAGTCGAGATGGCAAAACGCAACGAGGTGCTCGGAAACGAGGATGTGGCGCTCTTCGAGGTCGCGCGCGTCTACTTGCCTCGCGGCGACGATGAGCTTCCCCTCGAGCAGCTTCACGTAGCTGGCATCGGCCAGGGCGATTTCCTGCGGGTCAAGGGTGACGTGCAGGCGCTCCTAGGCTCGCTCCACGCCGCGACTGCGTGGCGGCGCGCCGAGCATCCGCTCTTCCATCCAGGAAAGGCCGCGACAATCGCCGCCGGCATCGTTGGTGAGCTTCACCCCGTGGCATGGGGCGCCTTCGAGCTCGACGTCGGAAAGCTTGCCGCCGCCGGGCGCGACCCGGTGCCTTACGAGGACGTGATCACGTATCCGGCGCTTCACCAGGACATCGCGGTCGCGGTGGACGACGACGTCGAGGTGGGTGCATTGGTGGATGCCGCGCGTTCTGCGGCCGGGCCGCTTCTCCGCGACGCCCGCGTGTTCGATGTGTACCGCGGCGCGCAGGTGCGCGACCGAAGGAAGTCTGTCGCGATCCACCTCTCGTTCCAGTCGCCCGAGCGCACGCTCACCGACGAGGAGGCGGCTGAGCTTCGAGCCCGGATCGTGGCCGCGCTGGCCGAGGGCTTCGGCGCGGAGCTCAGGACGACGTGAGGCAATCCGATTCGGGTGGAGCGCCGTAAGTGCTGCAATGACCCGTGCCGCCGCCTGTGTCGTCGCGCTCGTCGTCGCCGCGCTCCTGGGAGCGGCGGACGGAACGGCGGTCCAGGCGCAGAACCCAAAACTGTTCGGCACGGTTGGGCCGGACTTCGAGGTCTCGTTCCGGGACGCGCAGGGCGGCAAGGTGACGAAGCTGGAGCCAGGCACGTACGACGTTCAGGTGCGCGATCTCGCTGACGTCCACACATTCCATCTGCAAGGGCCGGGGGTCGACGAGCGAACCGAGGTCGCGTTTACTGGGACGGTCAACTGGACGGTGACCTTCAGGGACGGGAACTACTCGTACTTCTGCGACCCGCATCCGACGCTCGGCGACAAGTTCGTGGTCGGAAATCCGCAAGCGACGCCGCCCCCCGCCGCGACGCCGCCGGTCACAGCGAAAACGAAGCTGCTCCTGACGTCGGGGCCGCGGCAGGTCATCGCGTTGAAGACCGCGACCGGAAGAGCTGTCAAGAGCATGAAGCTCGGGACGTACACGGTGACAGTCCGCGACCGCGGGAGCGATCACAACGCCCACATCGTGGCTCCTGGCTACAACCGGAAGACCGCTCCGCTCGGCTTCATGGGCACGCAGACCTGGAAGGTCGCAGTGAAGAGGACGGGGACGTTCCGCTTCCTGTGCGACCCGCACGCCGCCTTCGGCATGCGCGGGTCGGCCAAGATCGTCCCGTAGGGCGAGGCCCCGCCTCGCCCCGGTTCATCGGCGGGGCGTGAGCGCGAGGCTAGCCTCGCCCCTACACAGAACGACCGGCGATACGCCAGACGGGGCCTAACGTGGCTTCGTTCCCGGTGTCGGAGAGCACGTTCAAGACCCTCGCGCGACCGGTGATCCCGTCGCCCTCGATGCGCTCGAGGCAGCGCCGTGCCATTCCGGGCGACGTTCCGTAGCCCACGCCCGAGGAGACCCGAAACCGCAGGGCGATCTCCTCCGGATTCCGCGTCGGGTTGAGCGGCGCGCCGAGCAGCGCAGCGCGGGGGAGGTAGTCCGTCGAGTCGAGCTCGAGCTCGCAGAGGAGGTCGCGCCAGCCAGGAGGGAGCTCCGAGAGCGCGGCGTCCCAGCTCTCGACGACCTCCGGGGCTTCCTTCGGCTCGACGGCGAGCGCGGTGGCGTGGGCTTCGGCGTGGGACTCGACCAGGCTGAGCTCGCCCCAGATGCGCTTGCGGTCGAGGCGTCCGACCAGGTTCCGGACCTTGTCCGGCCCGCCTCCTTCGCGGCTGATCTGGAATCGAAGCGCTCCCCCTGAACGGCCGGGACCGAGTGGGGCAAGAACCGCCGCGGCGTCGGCGATGGAGTCGGGATCCTCGACCGAGAACACGAAGCGCGCCTCGTCCCAGTCGGCGCCGAGCTCGCGCTCGATCAGCTTCCACTGGCTCGCCGCCTGCATCGGCCGATCAGCTTACGTGACCTTCTGACGTCGAATCGCGTCCTTCGGCTTGATCCGCGACCTCCGCGTTCACCTCGCCGCCGAAGAGCAGGGCGACGGCGGTGAGCCACAGCCACGTGAGCGTGACGATGACCGCAGAGAGCGACCCCCACGTCTTGTTGTACGACGCGAAGAGCCCGGTGTAGAGGGCGAAGGCGAGCGAGACGAGGATCCACGCGACCACCGCGATCGTCGCGCCGGGCAGGACGAGCCGCCAACCGCGGTGCTCGACGTCTGGTCCGAAGTAGTGCAGGACGGCGAAGGCGGCCAACAGGCCCGCGAACAGCAGCGGCCACTGAGCGACCCACCACGCCCAGGAGAGCACGCTCTCGATCCCGAGCAGGTCCCCCACGCCTCGCTGCGCGTACGGGCCGAGGATCAGGAGAAAGACCACCAGAGCGACGGCGGCCCCCATCACGGCGACGAGGCCGAGGGCGACGAGCCGCTTGCGGACGAAGCTGCGCCTGTCCTTCGTGTCGTAGGCGCTCGAGAGCGCGGCCATGTAGGTGGTCATCGCGCTCGTCGACGCCCAGAGCGCGAGCACGAGCCCGAGGAGCGTGATCAGAATCCCTGTCGAGGGCTGCTCCTCGAGCCGAGTCAGGCTGTCCCCGAGCAGCTGCGTTGCGTCCGCGGGCATGAAGGTGTCGAGTCGATCCATGAAGTCTCGAATCGTCTCTGCGCTCGAGACGAGGGTGAAGAGACCGAGGGCGAGCAGAAGCGTGGAGGGGATCGCGAAGAACGAGCTGTAAGCGACCGCCGAAGCGGTCATCGGGATTGCGTCGTCGAGCGACTCCGTGACGGCGCGTTTGAGAACCGCGATCCAGTCACCGCGCGATAGGTCGCGAAGCTTCGTCTCGCGCCGGTTTGGCTTGCTCCGCTCGGGCGGCTGCATGGAGGGCTCTCGAGGAGTCGCTTCGACTCGCGCCGGAGTCGGCGTCAATTGCGGTCGCGGCCGCGGCGCGCGAAGTAGCGCATCGTCGCTCCGATGCCGCCTGAGACGACGAAGGCGGTTGCGAACGCTGCGGGCGCGAGCACGGAAATCCGGGAGCCGACCTGTCGTTGCATGTTCGTAGCATCGCCGACACGGTTACGCAACTCGTCAACCGCTGCGGCGAGCCGCTCGCGCTCGACCGCGATCTCGCTTCGCACGAGCTCGGGGCTGCGGGTCTCAGCCACGGCCGTTCCCCTTCAACGCGTTCGCTGTCAGCTTCGCCTCGTCCACCGCGCGCTCGGGAATCGGCGGCAGTCCCCGCTTGAGCGTGGAGATGCCGACTGCCGCCGCCACGGCCGTCAAGGCGAGCAGTCCGACAGCGACCAGGAGCAGGGCAAGCCAGGTGTCCAGGAAGATTGCGAGCCCGGCGGCCGCGGTGGCGAGAAGGAAACCGAGGGCGAAGAGCCCGAGGATTCCGGCGCCGAGCACGAGAGCCCCGCCGATGCCGAGCGACGTGATCTTCTGCCGGAGCTCCAAGATCGCGAGCTCGGCTTCGAGCCGCGCCAAGGCGCTCGCGCGCTCGGCGACCTCGTGGATGACGCTGCCGACGCCGCCGTTAGCGGGGGTGGGCATGACTCCGCCAGTCGATCA
>JBPCMD010000073.1:0-4439 GCA_051002595.1 Gaiellaceae bacterium | reverse complement strand
GTCCACGTCCACCCAAACGACGGTGGACTGCGGCGACCCGTCGTGTTGGAGCGTCGTGACAACCCCGACGTACGGTTTCTCGAGGAACTCGCGTTCGTTCGCAGTGACCGTCTGCCTCACGTGATCGCGACCATCCGGTCGATTGCGCCACGGGCTCGTTCGGCAATCTCCGGCGGCACCGTCACGACGTGCTTCCAGTCGCGTAGCGAGTCGCGCAGCTTCTCGAGCGTGATCATCTTCATGTACCGGCAGATCGCCTTTTCGGACACAGCCTCGAAGCGCTTCTCCGGAGCCTCCTTGTTCAGGCGGTGGATGATCCCGGTCTCCGTCGCGACCAGGAAGCGCTCCTTGGGAGACTTCCGCGCGAACTTGATCATCCCCTCGGTCGAGAGGATGTGCGTCTTGCCGTTGCCGAAGGCCATGCACTGGCTCGCGCAACCGCACTCGGGATGGACGAGGAGCTCGGCGTCCGGCGCTTCGTCCTGCCAGCGCTGGATGTCGGCCGGACGGATGCCCGCGTGCACGTGGCACTCGCCCATCCAGATCCGCAGCGTGCGCCCGGTCACCTTCTCGAGCCAGAGCCCGAGATACATGTCCGGAAGGAACAGGATCTCGCGGTCCTCCGGGATCGACTCGATGATCGCCTTCGCGTTTCCCGACGTGCAGCAGTAGTCGCTCTCGGCCTTCACCTCCGCGGTCGTATTCACGTAGGAGACCACGACCGCGCCCGGGTTCTCCGCCTTCCACGTACGTAGCTGCTCGGCGGTGATCGACGCCGCAAGCGAGCAGCCTGCGTCGAGATCGGGGATGAGAACGGTCTTCTCGGGACACAGGATCGCGGCCGTCTCGGCCATGAAGTGGACGCCGCAGAAGACGATCGCGTCGGACTCGGTGCGAGCGGCCTCATGAGAGAGCCCGAGCGAGTCCCCGACGAAATCGGCGACGTCCTGCACCTCGGGCACTTGGTAGTTGTGGGCGAGGATCACCGCGTCGCGCGTGCGCGCGAGCTCGCGGATCTCGTCGTGCATGGTCGTTAGTTCGAGTGTCGTCATGTCAGCTCCAGTGAAACGTCGAGTGAACGGGCTGAGTGGGTGAGGGCGCCGATCGAGATCTCGTCGACTCCGGTCTCGGCGATCGCGCGGACGTTGGCCAGCGTGACGCCGCCCGAGGCCTCGAGCCTCGCGCGGCCTTGCGCGAGCGCGACCGCCTCGATGAGCTCGTTCGGAGGCATGTTGTCGAGGAGGATCGCGTCGACTCGCGCTGCCAGCGCCTCGGAGACCTGGGCGAGCGTGTCGCACTCGACCTCGATGGGCAGATCGGTCGCCAGGCGGAGCCGCTCGACCGCGCCCAGAACGGAGCCGGCCGCGGCGAGGTGGTTGTCCTTGACGAGCACGGCGTCGTCAAGACCGAAGCGGTGGTTTCTGCCTCCACCGCAGGCGACCGCGTGCTTCTCCAGCAGGCGAAGTCCTGGCGTCGTCTTACGCGTGTCGAGGATGGCGACATCGGTTCCGGCGACGGCGTCGACGTAGCTTCGAGTGAGCGTCGCGATGCCCGAGAGCCTGCCGAGGAAATTCAGCGCCACCCGCTCGCCCGTCAGAATCGCGCGCAGCGGGCCGGTGACGACCGCGACGACGGTCATGTCCTCGACGAACGTGCCGTCCTCGACCAGGGCCTCGAACTGGACGTCCGGGTCGAGAGCGAGGAACACGGCTTCCACTGCGTTCAGTCCGCTGACCACGCCAGGCTCCTTCACGAGGAGCTCTCCCGTGCCGAGGGCATCGGCATCGACGGTCGCTTCGGTGGTGACGTCACCGGCGCCGACGTCCTCGGCGAGCGCAGCCGCGACGACCCGATCCAGGGTGACGGCGGCTACGGCCATGTCTCCAACTCGGGTTCGCGGCCAAGGCGCAGCACGATGTGACGCTCGAGTGACGGATTCTCCACCGGAAAGTCCGCCCGGAAGTGAGATCCACGGCTTTCCTCCCGGAGGAGAGCGCTCTCGGCGACGAGCCGCGTGAGCAGATGGGACGAGGCGCGCAGCCTCTCTAGCCCGGCGGCGTCTCGGATCAGCCCGCAGTCCCGCCACAGCGCGGCTCGCACTCCTTCGTCCACCCGCTCCCCCTGGCACTGGTCCTGAGCGACCTCCGGGACAGGTCCCGTAAAGAGCGGCTCGCCGAGGGCGGCAAGCCCCGCCCGGCGGCCGAACACCAGGCACTCGAGAAGCGAGTTCGAGGCCAGCCGGTTCGCGCCGTGGACACCGGTTGCAGCACACTCGCCTGCCGCGTAGAGACCGGGAAGCTCGCTTCGCGCGTGCAGGTCGGTCACGATCCCACCCACCGTGTAGTGCGCCGCCGGCGCGACCGGGATCGGGGCCTCGGCGGGGTCGTAGCCCTTCTCCGCGAGGCTCCCCATCAGGCTCGGAAAGCGGGCGCGGTCGATCTCACGCAGGTCGAGAAGCGCGGTTCCGCGCGCCGCGATGTCGCGAGCGACCACGTCGCGGGGCGCAAGCTCGTCGGTGAAGCGCTCGCCGTACTCGTCGAGCAGAAGCGCGCCCTCGCCGCGAAGCGCCTCCGAAAGGAGAAGCGTCGAGTCGATGAGGGTCGTCGGGTGGAACTGGACGAATTCGAGATCCGCGACTGCGGCGCCAGCGCGGTAGGCCGCGACGATGCCGTCTCCGATGGCGCCCGGCGGGTTCGTCGTCCGGCTCCAGAGTGCGGCGGCGCCGCCGGTCGCGAGCAGTGTGGCGCGGGCGCGGACGGCTCGGCGTTCGGTCACGACGCCGATACAGCGATCACCCGACCGCCACAAGCCCTGCATCCGCTCGCCCTCGGCGACCTCGATCCGCGGGTGCGCGAGCACCCGCTCCACAAGCGCTCGCGCGACTCGGTCGCCGGTGGCGGCGCCACCGGCATGCACGACGCGCCTACGGCTATGCCCACCCTCGAGCCCGAGGTCGTCGTCGAACTCGACACCGAGCTCGACGAGGTCGCGAATGCGCGCCGGCGCCTCCTTGGTGAGCGCGGCGACCGCCGACGGCCGCGACAGGCCCCGACCCGTCCGCAGCGTGTCCTCGGCGTGAAGCGACGGTGTGTCGTCCTCGCCGAGCGCGGCCGCGATTCCGCCCTGGGCCAACGAGCTCGTGGACGAGCGTAGGGTCCCTTTCGCGAGCACGAGAACCCGTCCTTCCGGGGCGGCGCAGAGAGCCGCATAGAGTCCGGCCACTCCGGCGCCGACCACGAGGAGATCGACGTCCTGGCTGTGTCGTGTTCCGTTTATGGCGCTCATGCTAGTTTTCGCCTGTGAGTCAATAACCTCATGGCCGAGTCTACCAGCACACACACACCCCCCGCCCACTCGGCGCTGGCCACCGTCTTCCAGGTGCGAGAGGACGAGCTGCAGGTCCTGCTCTGGGAGCGGGCTCGCGATCCGTTCCAGGGCGCGTGGTCGGTACCCGGTGGCTCTCTCGGCCCCGACGAGACACTCGAAGCGTCGATTCTCCGGCACCTGGCTGCGAAGGTCGACGTGCGCGAGGTCGCTCACCTCGAGCAGCTCGGGACCTGGAGCAACCCGTCGCGCCATCCGGAGCACTGGGAGCTCGCCACCGCCTATCTCGGCCTCGTCCCGCTCGGCATCGACCCGCGCGTCCCCGCGGACACGAGCTGGCACCCGGTGGTCGCGCTGCCCGCGACGGCGTTCGACCACGGCGCCATTGTCCTTGCCGGACGCGAGCGGCTTCGCGGCAAGCTCTCCTACTCGAACGTCGGCTTCGCGCTCGCCCCGGAGACGTTCACGCTCGCAGAGCTGCGCGACATCTACACCGCCGCGCTCGGGTACGAAGTCTCCGCAACCAACCTCAAGCGGGTGCTCCTACGACGCGGCGCCATCGAGACCACGGGTGGAAGGCGGACGCACGGGCCGGCGGGCGGTCGGCCTGCGGAGGTCTTTCGGTTCCGAACAAACCGACTCGAGGTCACCGATCCATTCGCGGTCCTTCGACCACCGACCTAGGAAAGTGTTTATTTCCGGCGGATTCGGGAGATATTCAATCGTGTTTCAGAGACGCCCCAAGCGCTCCGCGCACTCAAGGTCGAGCCGATCCCGTCCGATCTTTGAGCGTATGCGGCACTTCCGACTGTGGCTTCTCGTGATCGCGGTGCTCAGCCTCGTCGCCGAGGCGATCGGCGCCGCCGCTGTCTTCTGGCGCCGGCCGACTCAGCTCTAAGCGCAAGACCGAAATCCGCTAACGCGGAATTCCGGTCGCGCGAAGATCCCTGAAGGCGTCCGCTTCGCGGCCGCAAACCCCCTTCGTCGTCTGCGGGCCGCTAGACGACTCAGCTCTAAGCGCAAGACCGAAATCCGCTAACGCGGAATTCCGGTCGCGCGAAGATCCCTGAAGGCGTCCGCTTCGCGGCCGCAAACCCCCTTCGTCGTCTGCGGGC
>JBPCMD010000072.1:0-5026 GCA_051002595.1 Gaiellaceae bacterium | reverse complement strand
GGATCGCTCTGCGTCTGCTTCAGCCCGAGCGAGATCCGCTGGCGGTCGCGGTCGATGTCGAGCACCTTGACCTGGACCGTCTGACCGATGTCGAGCACCTCGGACGGATGGTTGACGTGGCTCCAGGAGAGCTCGGAGATGTGGATCAGCCCGTCCATTCCGTCCAGGTCGACGAACGCGCCGAAGTCGACGATGTTCGAGATCTGGCCCTCGATCACGTCCCCTGGGCTCAGGCGATCGAGAATCGCCTGGCGCATCTCCTTGCGCTCGTCCTCGAGGACGGCGCGACGGGAGAGGACGACGTTGTTGCGCGACCGGTTCAGCTCGATGACCTTGCAGCGGAGCTCGCGAGCCATGAACTCGTCGAGGTCCTGCACGCGGCGAATGTCCACCAGCGACGCCGGCAGGAAGCCCCGCACGCCGAGGTCGAGGATCAAGCCGCCCTTTACGACTTCGATGACCTTCCCGATCACGGCCTCTCCCGACTCCGCCGCGGCTTCGATCCTCTTCCAGGCGAGCTCGAAGCGCGCGCGCTTCTTGGACAGGATGAGCCGTCCTTCAGCGTCCTCCTTGGTCAGGACGAGCGCATCGATCTCTTCGCCTAGAGACACCTCGTCCGCCGGGTTGACCGAGCGGCGGATGGTGAGCTCCGCGACGGGAATCACCCCTTCGGACTTGTAGCCGATGTCGACCAGCACCTCGTCCTTGTCCACGCGGACGACCGTGCCGTGCACGACCTCGCCCTCGTTGATCTCGGGAAACGACGATTCGTAGTCCGGGACGAGCTCCCCATCGGGGCCCTCGATCCAAACTCCTTCCTCGACCGCTGTCGGCTTCTCCACCGTGTCGTTCACCATCGGATCGAGGAGTATAGCCAGGTCAGGGCGTTTTCAAGCCTCGGCTCGAGGCTCAGGACTTCGCCTCCGCCCAATCGTCGCCGAGCCCGATGTCGACCGCGAGCGGCGGGTCGAGCGGGTAGGCGCCGACCATCTCCTCGCGCACGAGTTCGCGCACCGCCGAGACCTCCGTCTCCGGCACTTCCAGCAGCAGCTCATCGTGCACCTGCAGGACAAGCCGCGCGCCGCGCCCTTCCTCACGGAGTCGGCTGTGGATCGCCACCATCGCCACCTTGATGATGTCCGCGTTCGAGCCCTGCATGACGAAGTTGACCGCGACTCGCTCGCCGAAGCCGCGGGTCTGACGGTTCGAGGCGCGGAGCTCGGGAACCGGGCGGCGGCGCCCGAGCAGGCTGGTCGCATAGCCATCCTCACCCGCCTGCGTGATCGTCCGTGCGATGAACGCCTGCACGCGCGGGAAGCGCGCGAGATACGCATCGATGTAGGTCTGCGCCTGCTCTTTTGGGATGTCGAGGTTTTCCGAGAGCCCGAACGCCGAGATCCCGTAGACGATCCCGAAGTTGATCATCTTGGCGACGTTCCGCTCGGCCTTCGTCAGGGTCGCGGGATCTCTGCCCAGAACCTCGGAAGCGGTAGCAGTATGGATGTCCTCGCCGCGCAGGAACGCCTCGCGGAGCTTCGGCTCGCCGGAGACGTGGGCGAGGATGCGGAGCTCGATCTGCGAATAGTCGGCTGACAAGAGCCGATGGCTCGGTTCCGCGACGAACGCGGAGCGAATCTCGCGCCCGAGCTCGGTGCGGATGGGGATCGCCTGCAGGTTGGGGCTCGATGTCGAAAGACGCCCGGTCGCGGCGACGTGCTGGTTGATCGTGGTGTGCAGGCGCCCGTCTTCGCCGATCAACGTCGGCAGCGGCCCGAGGTACGTGTTCACGAGCTTGGTGAGCTCGCGCCACTCCTCGACTATCGGGACGATCTCGTGATCGGCCCGGATCGCGCGCAGGACCTTGCTGTCGGTCGAATAGCCGGTCTTGCCCTTGCGGCCGGGGGTCAGCTCGAGCTTCTCGAAGAGAATCCGCCCGAGCTGCAGTGGCGAGCCGAGCACGAACTCCTCGCCCGCGAGCTCGTACGCGCGCGCCTCGAGCTCCTCGACCCGATCGGAGAGGCGGGCGGTGATCTCCCCCATGCGGTAGGTGTCGATGCGGACTCCCGCGTCCTCCATCGCCGCCAGCACGGACGAGAGCGGGAGCTCGATCTCGTCGTAGAGCCGCTCGAGACCGCGCTCTCGGACCTTTTCGCGCAAGAGGGGGGCGAGCCGGCGCGTCGCTTCGGCGTGGCGCACGAGAGCCGCGGTCTCGTCCTCGGTAGCGGGGTCCGGCTCGAGCTCGAAGCCGTACTCGGCGGCAAGGTCATCGAGCAGGTACTCCGCGCGGCCGGGGTCGATCAAGTATGCGGCGATCAGCGTGTCGTCGGCCGCCGCGACCCGCAAGGCCTTCGCATCGTGCACGGCGAGCGCGACTCCCTCGCCTTGTGACACTGTGTCACTTGGGCGGGGGGCGACCACGACCTCATCGCCGATGGCAACCGCTACGCGATCGGCGTCTGCGGAGAAGGCCGCAGGGCCCCGCAGTTTCGGCAGCTCTCCCTCCCGCCACGCGACCGTCTGGGACTCCGCTTTCGGGCGCTCGGCCGCCGGCAGCGCGTCGTCGAGCGTGTCGATGCGACCGAGCAGCGCCCGGAACTCGAAGCGGCGGAAGATCTCTTTCAGCTTCGAGCGGTCCGGAGGTCGCGAGACGACGTCCTCCAGGTCGATATCGAGCTCGAGGTCGCGGCGCATGGTGGCCAGGAGCTTCGATGCCCTCGCCTGCTCCGCATGCTCGGTGAGCGACCTCGAACGGGCCGGCGAGAGCTCTCCCGCGTGCTCGAGCACGTTCTCCACCGAGCCGTACTGGGCGATGAGCTGGCCGGCGGTCTTGTCTCCGATTCCGGGGACTCCGGGGATATTGTCGCTCGTGTCCCCCTTGAGCCCGATGAAGTCCGGCACCTGGTCGGGTCGAACGCCGTAGCGCAGCTCCACCCGCTCCGGTGTGTACACGTGGACGTCGGCGACCCCGCGCGGCGTCATCATCAGGCACACGTTCTCGGATACGAGCTGGAAGGCGTCGCGGTCGGTGGAGACGACGCACGTCTTGATTGCGGCCTCGTCGGCGCGTGAGGCGAGCGTCGCGATCACGTCGTCCGCCTCCCAGCCCTCGAATTCGAGATTCCGGTAGCCGAACGCCTCCACGATCGGCCGGAAGTGCGGGAACTGCTCCCGCAGGAGATCCGGCATGGGACGCCGCTCGGACTTGTATTCGGCCGAGATCTCCGTCCGGTGCACCGGCCGCGTGTCCCATGCGACCGCCACCCCGCGAGGCGTGTAGTCCGAGAGGAGCTTGAACAGCATGTTCGTGAAGCCGAGCAACGCGTTGGTCGGCTGGCCGTCCGTCGTTTGCAGCTCCTCGGGGAGCGCGAAGAACCCCCGATACGCGAGGTTGTTCCCGTCGACCAGGAAGAGCTCGGAGTCACGGGCGGGCGCGTCGTCGAGCCGAAGCTCCTCGCCAGTCAGAGTCTTCGGCATGTCCCAACTCTACGGCCTGGTTGGATAGCAGCCGTGCGTCGCGTTCCGCTGCTCTCGGGGTCGCGTGTCGTCCTCGTTCCGACGAGCGACGACGACGTGATCCTTCGTCCGCCCTCCCCACCCGGGCGGGTCGTCGACGTCGAGGCAGCAGTTCGAGACGCGCTTCGCTTCCCGCTCTCCGGCGCCCCGCTCGACGGACTGGTGACACCGGGTGGACGGGCGACGCTCGTCGTCGAGCCGGCCGCGCTACCGCTGCCGGGGGCGCCGCAGGACGCTCGTCAATCGGCCATCGCGGTGACGATCGCCGAGCTCGAACGCTGTGGAGTGCCCGACGAGCGTCAGACGATCCTGGTCGCAGGGGGACTCGGCCGTCGCTTCGGTCAGCGCGACCTCGAGCGCCTCCTCTCGCCTCCCCAGGCGCGCGCCTTCCGCGGTCGGGTGGTGGTGCACGATGCCGAAGACGAGACGCTCGTCCCGATCTCAGGGCAAGCCCGCATCCATCCGGCTCTCGTCGAGACAGACCTCGTGCTCGCTGTCACGGCGGCAGAGACGGTTCTGCACGGAGGACCGGGGGCGCTCATCGCCGCGTGCGACGCCGCGACGATACGCAGTGTCGCGAGCGCCGACTCCCTGCTCGAGGCCGCGGGCTCACCCGCCTGGGCGGCGGGGCTCGACCTCGAAGAGGCGGTCAGGTCGCGCACGGCGCTTGCCGGGGTCTCCCTCGTGCTCGATCTGCCACGCTTGACTGGGACGTTCCGTGGCTATCCCGACGATCCCGCGCAAGTCGCTCGAGTGGCGCGCTCCCCGCTACGTGCGGTCTTCTCGCTCCTCCCCGATGCCCTCCGGCGAGACCTTCTCGGAGGTCAGGGCCGCCGCATGGACGCCACGGGCGCCTTTGCAGGACCGCTGTCGGTTGCTCATGCCGAGGCGCTGCTGCGCGGGATCGCCCTGCGAGGAACCCAGCTCGGCGAGCCGGTCGACGCGCTCGTGGTGGGAGTGCCGTGGATCGGACCTCATGTGCCTCGGGAGCCGCTCAACCCCATCACCGTCGCCGCGGTCGCGCTCGGCCTGGCGCTACGCCTTCGGCGCGACGCGTTCCCGATTCGGCCGGCCGGGTCGCTCATCCTCATCCATCCGCTCACGCGCTCCTTCGCGCATGGCACGCAAGCGCCCTACGCGACGATGTTCAACGCCCTCCGGAACCCGCGCGGCCACGAAGAGCTCGCCGAGGCGGAACGCGCAGCCGCCGGCGACGAGCGCGCGCTCACGGCCTATCGAGCGGGGACGGCGTGCCACCCTTTGCTCCCGTACGCTGACTGGGCGGGCTGCGCGCCAGCGCTCTCGCGACTCGGACGGGTTATCGTTGCCGGCTGTCGGGACGCGTCCGCCGCGCGAACGCTCGGGTTCGTGCCGAGCCATGGGATCTCGAGCGCGCTCGAGATGGCGCACGGGGTGGCCGGCGGGCGCAGCCGCGTCTGACTCCCTCTCGCTCCCCCCCCCCCCCCCCTTCTTCTCCGGTGGGCGGCCCAAAATTGCCTCTCTTCTCGTTTTT
>JBPCMD010000071.1:0-9423 GCA_051002595.1 Gaiellaceae bacterium | reverse complement strand
TCGTGGGTCGTCGGGACCGCAGTCGCATTCGGGCCGCGGAAGCCTTTGTGGAAACGTCGCTCGCCGTGTGCGTCGAGCTCGCCGCCGAGCCGGCCGCGGCGTAGCGTTCGCGAAGCGAACGCCTTCTGGGATCTTCGCGCGACCGAAATTCGCATGAGCGGATTTCGGTCTTGCACCAGCCAGTACAGGCGAGGCTTGCCTCGGCCTCGCCCTCGGTCGACGGTGGAACATCGAGGGCGAGGCTTGCCTCGCCCCTACAGCTAAACGCGTTCCAGCTCTTCCGGCTCGAACGGCTCCGGGCCGATTCCGGCGACGACGGTCTCCTGCGAGCGCTCGTGAAG
The DNA here is from genome assembly GCA_051002595.1 of Gaiellaceae bacterium. Taxonomy (GTDB): domain Bacteria; phylum Actinomycetota; class Thermoleophilia; order Gaiellales; family Gaiellaceae; genus GMQP-bins7. The sequence goes on along the minus strand of JBPCMD010000071.1, from coordinate 9,082 downwards.
ACGCTCGCGGCCACGCCTCACCGCGCCGAGGAAATTGTCGAGGTTCACCTCGAGCGTCGAGAGGATGCTGTCGGCCCAGTCCTCCATCTCGAGCCGGGTCTCCCGCGCCTTCCGCTTCGCGTCGTCGACGATGTCGTCGGCCTGACGCTCGGCGAGCTTGACGATCTCCGTCTGCGACGCCTCGCGAACCGCCTGCTCGCGGGCCTCCTGGACGATGCGGTCGCATTCGCGCTTGGCCTCGGCGAGCATTTCCTGGCGCTCCTTGACGATCCAGCGGGCCTGCTTGATCTCCTCGGGAATGGTCGCGCGCATCTGGTCGAGGATCTCGTAGATCTCCTCGCGATCGAGGCGAACCTGGTCGGTGAGTGGGACGGCCTTCGCGTTGTGCACGAGGTCGTCGAGCTTGTCGATGAGAACGAGTACGTCCATGGGTGGGAAAGTCTACTCCTGCGGTGAGACGGGAGCGCCTGGGCGGCCGTCCGGGTACAGCTCGGCGAAGCGCCGTGCGACCGCTTTCGGCACGAGCTCGTCGACCTTTCCGCCGAAGGAGGCGATCTCCTTGACGCCGCTCGAGGACACGAAGCTGTATTGGGGGCTGGCCATCACGTAGAGGGTCTCGATGTCCGGCGCCAGCAGGCGGTTCAGGTGGTTCATCTGGAACTCCCACTCGAAGTCCGAGATCACGCGTAGGCCCTTGACCATGGTCTGCGCGCTGTGCTTGCGGGCGAAGTCGACGACGAGCTCCGAGAAGACGTCGACGACGACATTGTCGAGCTCGCCGAGCGCGCCCTCCAGGAACGCGACGCGCTCCTCGACCGAGAAGAGCGTCTGCTTGTGCAGCGGGTCACGGATGACGCCGACGACGATGCGGTCGAAGATCGACGCGGCGCGGCGGATGACATCGACGTGCCCGTTCGTGACGGGGTCGTAGCTGCCTGGGCAGATTGCGGTGATCATCGGGAGAAGACCGTGATGCGTGCGGAACCGTAGCGGCGCGTGGTGAGGAGGGTAAGCGGAAGCTCGGGCTCGACGCGCGACGAGGTCTCGACCACTGCCAAGCCGTCGGTTTCGAGGAGATCGGGAAGAAGGTCACCGAGCGGCGATTGCTGCTGCCCCCAATCCTCGTAGGGCGCGTCCACGAGAACGAGGTCGTAGCGATGCTCGCGGGTTGCCTCCTCGCGCGACGTACGGGTCGCGTCCTGACAGAGAACGACAGCTCCCGTCAGCTGCAGCTTCTCCAGATTGCGCTGGATCACCCGGCAGGCGGCCTTGTCGCGCTCCACGAAGACGCAGCGCGATGCCCCGCGCGAGAGAGCCTCGAGCCCCATCGCGCCCGAGCCGGCGAACACATCGAGAACGGTCGCCCCGTCGACCGGGCCGACGAGCGCGAACGCGGCTTCGCGGACCCGGTCTCCGGTCGGCCGCGTGACGATGCCCTTCGGCGCCTCGATCCGATGACCCTTGCGCGAGCCAGCGACGATCCTCACGGCGGCGCTGCGCCGGGTGCCTGTACGCGTATTCCGAACTCGCGGGCCGCGCGACCGAGCTGGCGGTCGTAGACGAACATGATCTCGGGTGCGATGGCGAGCGCAGTCGCCAGATGTATCGCATCCAGCGGTCGCAGCGTGTCCGAGGCCAGTGCCGCGGCCGACCGAAGGACATCGGAGTCGACGTCCAGAACGACGCATCCTCCGAGAAGATCGGCCAGGAGGTCCTGTTCGAGATCTTCCTCCAACCCGGCTATGCGCACGGCCCTCGTTACCTCGACCGTCGAGACTCCGCTCGTTGCTAGCCGCGCTCCCGCGGGCACGGAAGCGGCGAGGGCCGCACTCTCGCGCTCGCGAACGACCAGCTTGACGAGCGCAGATGCGTCCGCGTAGATGACCTGCTCAGCGATCCTCGCGGCCCTCGAGGATGATCTGCGAAGCCGACTTCGGACCCTTTGCCTCTACCAGTCGGGTGGGTGCCCGGAACGGACGACCGGGTGTGGCCCGGCCCTCGGCGATCAGCTGATCGAGGCGGCTTCGGCGGTAGGGCGAGATAACCGCGACGGGCTCACCGTCGTGCGTCACCTCGATCGTCTCGCCGGCGCGGACACGGCGAATCGCCTGCGTCAACGTGTCGCGAAGCTCACGGATACCAATCTGCGTCGGCATGTGACCACAAGTTACCACGAGCAGGGCCGTAAGACTCGAGACTCACCACACCGACTACGACTCGCCGAGGTGCTCTGCTTCGCCGAGCAAGCGGTCCGCCTCGTCCGCGAGCGGCCCTTCGTCGTCCAACCCACGAGCCGCGGCGCGCGCGCGCTCGAGCAGCCCGCGATCTCGCCGAAGGCGCACGAAGCGCAGGTCCGAGAGCCCGGACTGGCGCGCGCCCAGGAGCTGGCCTTCACCGCGGATCTCGAGATCTCGCTCCGCGAGCTCGAACCCGTCGTTCGACGCGACCATCGCCTCCAGCCGCTCTGTCGCGCCCTCCGACAGCTCCTCCCGCTGCCGAGAGACGAGCAGGCAGTACGACTGCTCGGCGCCCCGCCCCACGCGCCCTCGCAGCTGGTGCAGCTGCGCGAGCCCGAAGCGGTCGGCCTCCTGCACGATCATGATGGTCGCGTTCGGGACGTCGACCCCGACCTCGATCACCGTGGTCGCGACGAGCACGTCGAGCTCCCGAGCCTTGAAGCTCGCCATGACTCCCCGCCGATCGGCAGTCCGCAGGCGGCCGTGCAGACATCCCACCCGATAGCCGCGGAGCTCGGCGCCGCGCAGGCGCTCCGCCTCGGCCTCGGCAGCGCGGGCGACGCTCGACGCCAACTCCTCGATCAGCGGACAGACGACGTACGCCTGCCGCCCCTCGTCGAGATGCCGCCTGAGCCGCTGGTAGGCCTCCGAGCTTCTCTCCTCGGTGACCCACCCCGTGACGATCGGCTTTCGATCCGCGGGCGGCAGCGCCAGCTCGCTCGTCTCCAGGTCGCCGAAGACGGTGAGCGCGAGGGTGCGAGGGATCGGGGTGGCCGTCAGGTGAAGGACGTGCGGGCTTCGTCCCTCGACGAGGGCCGTCCGCTGCCCCACCCCGAAGCGGTGCTGCTCGTCCACCACTGCGACCGCCAGGTCACGGAAGTCGACCTCTTTCTGGATGAGCGCGTGCGTTCCGACCACGAGCGGGGCGTCGCCCGAGGCGATCAGCTGGCGAACGGCCTTGTGCTCGCGCGCGCCGAGTGAGCTCGTGAGCAGGGAGACGCGGATGTCGAGAGGCGCGCACAGCTCGTCGATCGTGAGGAAGTGCTGCTCGGCGAGCGTCTCCGTCGGAGCCATGAGGGCTCCTTGACGGCCGGCCTCGATCGCACGCAGGAGCGCGTACAGCGCGACGACAGTCTTCCCGGACCCGACCTCGCCCTGCAAGAGGCGCTGCATCGGCGTCGAGCGCACGAGATCGGCATCGATCTCCACGATCGCCCGCTCCTGATCTTGGGTGAGCGTGAACGGGAGGGATCCGCGGTAGCGCTCGATCAGCTCGCCCGGCGCAGGCAAAGGATCGGCGGATGCTGTCGCCCGTGCGGCAGCCGTGCGGGCCAGCGCGATCTGCAGCACGAGCAGCTCCTCGAAAGCAAGCCGCACACGTCCGGTCTCGGCGTCGTCGAGCGAGCGTGGCCGGTGCAACGCGGCGAGCGCGTCTGCGCGCAGCGGAAGCCCCTCGCGTGCGAGGAGCGCGGCCGGCAGCGGCTCCCCCGCGTCGCGCACTCGCTCGAGCGCCTGTGCTCGAAGCTCACGCAGCTTCTTCTGCGAGACGTCCTCGCTCGCCGGATACACCGGCGCGAAGTCGGCCGTCTCCACCTCGCCTTCCAGGTCGTACGAGGCGACGGCGAAGCCGAACTTGTTCGCGCGTCCTCGCAGCCGAATGCGCGTGCCGGGCGCCAGGCGCTGCTCGAGCCAGGGCTGGTTGAACCACGTCGCGTTGATCTCGCCGCTCGCGTCGCGGACACGCGCGGTGAGGATCCTCAGGCGCCCGCGCCGGCGGCTGGAGACGGCTCGCACCTCGACTTCGATGACCGTCTCGTCGTCGCCGAAGAGCTCGCTGATGCTCTTGGCGAGGACGGGTTCCTCATACCGTCTCGGGCGCTGCCAGAGGAGATCGCCGACTCGCTCGACGCCGATCCGCGCGAGTCGCCCCGCGAGAGCCGGGCCGACCCCGTGCAGGCTTGCGAGAGGCGCCTCGAGTCGCTCTGGCCTGGGGACGCTTCGCGGGCGGGGCCAGGCGTCGGGGGCCTGCAGGCCGGCGAAGGCCGTGAGCCGGTCAGCGCTGGGGTCAGGCTTCAGCCTGACCTCGGTGTGAGGTTGCCGAACACCCTAAGACCGGGGTCAGGCTGAAGCCTGACCCCTTGCGTGCGCGTTACTCATCCTGGAACCAGAAGAAGCCGACCGCGCCGGGGCCGGTGTGCGTGCTGACGACCGCGCCCAGCGTCGCCGTGAACTCGAGCTCCGCCTTCGGGCGGACGCGCGAGACGAGCTCGCTCAGCGTGCCGACCCACTCGGGCGCGTCGCCGTGCGCGATCGCGACTCGGAGCCCCGGGCGATCCTCGGTCTCCCCGGCGAAGCGGCGCTCGAACTCGGCCACAGCTTTCTTGCGCCCGCGGACGCGTGCTACGGCGACGACCTCGCCGTCGGAGACGCTCAGAATCGGGCGGACGTTCAGGAGCGAGCCCGCGAGCGCCGCAGCCCGGCCGATTCGACCACCACGCTGCAGGTACTCCAGCGTCTCGAGAGTGAAGACCACCGTGTTGTCACGCTGGAAGCGCTCGATCAACGCTGCCAATTCGACATCGGTCGTGCCGCGCGCGAGACGCCGCTGGATCGCGTGGGCGAGCATGGCGATCGCGAGCGACGCCGTCTTCGAGTCCACCGCACGCACCCGATCGCCGCCGAGCTCGGAGGCGGCGAGCTCGGCGCTCTGGAACGTGCCGGACAGCTTGGCGGAGACGTGCAGCGAGTAGATCCGCTCGTATCCCGACAGGCTCTCGTAGATCGTGAGGAAGTCCTGCGGAGTCGGCTGCGACGTAGCCGGAAGCTCGGGAGACGTGCGGAGCCTAGAGTAGAACTCGGCAGGTCCGAGCTCCGTGTAGTCCTTGAACGTCTCGTCGCCGAAGCGCACGTACAGAGGCACGAAGCGCATGTTGGGGAAGCGGGAGGGCGCCTCCGGATAGTCCGAGGTCGAATCGAGGACGACGGCGGTGTTCTCGGCGGTGAGATTCATGCTCCTATCCTCCCAGCTGCGGCGCGCACCGCGCCGACGAGAACGTCAACGCCCTCGTCCTTGCGCACGAACGCCACTCCGGAGCGCTCGGCGGCGGCGACTTCGTGCGGACCCGCGGACGCGCTCAGGAAGACCATCGTCGACCGCGGACAGCTCTCACGGAGCTCCGCCGCGACCTCGGAGCCGTCCACGTCGGGAAGCCGGTAGTCGATCACCACGACGTCGGCCTCGAGCGCCGCGCACGCGGATGCGGCAGCGCCGCCCAGCGCCACCGCGCCCACGACCTCGAGCCCGTCGTAGCGATCGAGCAGGAACTCGAGAGACTCGCGATAGACGTCGTTGTCCTCGACGAGCAGCACGCGAATCGTCTCTCCCACCTTAAGAACTCCGTTCTCACTCCGCGACCACGAGCAGGGAGTAATGCGGCTGTCCGCCATTGTGTGGCTCGATCTCCACATCCGGATGCTCGTGCCGGAGCGCGGCCACGAGCTCGTCGAGCGGTGGCGCATCCTCGCCCGCGAGCAGGGCCAGCCACTCCCGCTCGCCGTCGAGAACGCGAGCGACGACGTCTCTGACAACCGCATCGAAATCCTCGTCGGCGACGACTGCGGAGTCGTTCACGAGCCCGAGATAGGCGCCCTTGCGGATCGAGATGCCGTCGAGCGTGGCGTCGCGCGAGGCGATGGTCACCTCGCCCGTCGCCACCGACGCCAGCGCCTCGAGCATTGCGGCCTCGTTCTCCTCGGGCGAGAGCGTCGGGATGTAGCGCGCGACGGCGGCAAAGCCGGCCTGCACGGAGCGGGACGGAACCACGCGCACGGGCTTCGAGCTGAGGCCAGCCGCCTGTTCCGCCGTCGAGATGACGTTCGAGTTGTTCGGGAGGACGATCACCTCCGCAGCCGGCGTCGCCTCGATCGCCTCGACGATCTCGGCCGCGGAGGGGTTCATCGTCTGGCCCCCCTCGAGAACTCTTGTCGCGCCGTATTGCTCGAAGAGCCGGCGGTTGCCGAGGCCCGGGCAGACCGCGACGAGTCCTGTCTCGAGCGTGGTCAGCGCCGGCAGGGGGCTCAGGTTGGCGGCTTCGGAGAGACGGTCCTCACGCTCCGAGGTCTGGACGTGCATGTTCGCGATCTCGACGCCTTCGATCGCGCCGACCGCGATCCCCGCCGAGAGGGCGAGCCCGGGATCGTCCGTGTGAACGTGCACCTTGAGCGCAGTCTCGTCGCCAACCACGAGGAGAGAGTCCCCGAGCGGCTCGAGCGCGCTCTCCAGGGCGATCTGGTCGAGTCTCTCCCCTTCGACGACGAACACCGTGCAATACCGGTAGGCCGACAGCTCCAAGTGAATCGCGTCGAACCCCGGCACCTCGCTTGCGACCGGCGCATCCGGGAGCGCCTCGCCGGCCATACCGAGCGCGAGCCCCCGCGTGATCTCGACAAGCCCGGCTCCTCCCGCGTCCACCACTCCGGCATCGCGAAGGACGTCCAGCATCTCGGGCGTGCGGGCGACCGCGTCCTCCCCGCGGGCAAGCACCGCCGCCAGGAGCATCGGCGGCGAAAGGCGCCGGTTCTCTTTCCGCTCCCCCTCCTCGGCCATCTCGCGGATGACGGTGAGCATCGTTCCCTCGACGGGGCGCTTGACGGCCCGATAAGCGGCATCGCTGGCGCCGCGAAACGCGCGGCGAAGGCGGGGAGTGCTCACGTCATCGGATCGGGCGAGCACGTCGACGAAGCCGCGAACGATCTGGGAGAAGATCACACCCGAGTTTCCTCGTGCGCCCATCAGCGCCGCGCGCGATAGCTCCTTCGCGACGGCTTCGCTCCCCTCCGCGGTCGAGCGGTCGAGTGTCTCGACGATCGAGCGCAACGTCAGCACGAGATTGGTGCCCGTGTCGCCGTCGGGCACCGGGTACACGTTCAGGTCGTCGATGCGCTGTCGATGCGCCTCGAGGTTCTGGAGCGCCGCACGGGTGACTTCGCGCACGATCTCGAGCTGCATTAGGGGCCTGTCCGGGAAGTGGTCACGGTGGATGGCATATGAGAGGGGCCGGGAGGCAAGGACGCAGGGAGTGCCGATATGCAGGCATATCGGCACGACTGAGGACGCCGCATCGCGGTGCGTCGCATATGCCTGGTGCCCTGAGCCACTTTCCGGACAGGCCCCTAACGCCCGCGAACCTTGTCGATGTGGACTTCGAGCGCCGCGACCGGCAGCCCGATCATCCGCTCGAGCTCGTACAACACGCGAGCGCGCACGGCCGTGGCGACCTCGGCGAGCTTGAGGCCGCGCTCGACGACCACCCGAAGCTCGATCGCGAGCCCGTCCTCACGCCTTTGCACGTCGACACCCTTCTTGGCGCCCCACAGGCGTGACCGGAAGCCCTGCCCGACGAGAGCTACGACGCCGTAGCTCTCCGCGGCCGAGTAGCGGACGATCTGCGCGACCGCCGCCTCGGAGACGACGACCTGGCCGAGCTCGGTCGACGCGAGGACGTGGTGGCCGCGTTCCACGGCGCGAGCTTAGTGGGAACCAGTTCGGAGGGGCGGCCTCGCCCTCCACGTCCGCCGACGAAGCGGGCGAGGCGAACCGCGCTAGAGCGCTTTTTGGACTTTGCCGGCCTTGAGGCAGCGCGTGCAGACATAAGCGCGCGTCGCGCGGCCCTCGAGCAGCACCCGGACGCGCTGGAGGTTGGGATTGAAGCGGCGGCGCGTGGCCACCATCGAGTGACTCCGGTTGTTCCCGAAACCCGGCTTCTTCCCACAGATCGCGCAGACCTTGGACATGCGGCCGAGCATGGTACCGGGTGAAGCGGTGTCGTCGGCTGCCGTATCGTCGTAGGGGCCGGGCATGCCCGGCGTCTACCTGGACGCGGCCGCTCGCAGATGCGAGAACACGTCTGCCATCTCGAGCGCGCTCCGCACGGCCTCCGCGCCCTTCTCGACGCGCGGCTCGGTCTGCTCGACTCGATCGAGCGTGAGGAGGCCGAACGAGACGGGCACGCCCGTCTCGAGCGCGGCGAGCTGGAGCCCGCTCGCGGCCTCGCTCGCGACATAGTCGAAGTGCGGAGTGTCTCCGCGAATGACGCAGCCGAGGGCGACGATGCAGGCAAATCGGCGGGTCTTGGCGAGCGCCGTGGCGGCGACCGGGAGCTCGAACGCCCCAGGAACGACCATGATCGTGATCGCGTCGCGGCGCACGCCCACCGTCTCGAGCTCCTCGAGCGCACGGTCGAGAAGACGCGACGTGACGTTGCCGTTGAAGCGCGAGACGACGATCCCCACCGCTCGCCGGCCGCCGTCGGCAACGCCCTCGAGAACCGCGTAGCCCTCGGGGATCTCGAGGTCGCCGGCGGCGTGCTCGAGTGACGGCGCTACCGCGATCGCGGCGCCGCCCTCAGCGCCGGGCTCCGGATCGGGCGGCTCGGAGTCGAGCCCGAACAGCTCCGGCTCCTGCTCGTCCGACTCGGGCTCGTTCGAATCGGGCTCGAGCAGCTCCGGATCCGTCTCGTGCTTGGCCTCCCCCTCGTAGGCGGGCGCCGCGATCGACCACGCCTCGGTCTCGTCCCGGCGTCCGGGACCGCCCGTCGCCTGACCTCCGGCTTCCGGCTCGTCGTTCGGCCGGCCCACCGCGCGCGGCCACTCCGAGAGAACGTTCTCGCTCGAGTCGTCGATGTCGATGTCGCCGTCGCGGCTCACGTGTCGGTCTCTCTATCAGGCTCGGGCTCGAGGCGCGCGCCCTGGTGGTGCAGCTTCGTGATCGTGTGCCCGAGCTTCTCACGTTTCGTGCTCAAGTACTTGGCGTTCTCCGCCTGTGGCTCGACCTCGATCGGCACCTG
>JBPCMD010000070.1:0-7444 GCA_051002595.1 Gaiellaceae bacterium | reverse complement strand
CCCGCCTTGAACCGAGGCAGGTCCGTGCGCAGATTGCGCTGCTCGAGGCTCTCGATCGTCGCGTTCATCGTAAGGAGGCCTTTCGGCCGGGTCGGAATGCTAGCTGAACGAGCGCGAAGAGCGTCTCGGCCGACCGATCGGCAAGCAGACGACTTCACACCCCGCAGCATGCTTCTTCTAGGCTCCCCATAAAGGGGTCTGCTCTGGCGCGAACGGAATCCGCGCTAGCGGATTCCGGTCTTGCGCACGACTCAGCGGAACGAGATGCGATTCGGCGGCCAGTACGTCATGAAGACCTTGCCGATCAGATTCCCCTCGGGCACGAACCCCCAGACGCGCGAGTCGCACGACTGCGAACGGTTGTCGCCCATGACGAAGTAGTGGTCGAGAGGCACGCGAAAGCGCTCCTCGGGCCCGATGTCCCTGCGATCCTGCTCGATGTACGGCTCCTCCAGCCTCTGGCCATCGATGTACACGAACGCCGCCCCGCGGCGCAGCCGAATCCCGACGGTCTCTCCCGGCAGCCCGATGATCCGCTTCACGAACGTCCCTCCTGCCCCGCACTTCACCTGCGCCTGGGGTGGGGTCTCGAACACCACCACATCGCCCCGATCCGGATCGGAGAAGCGGTAGATGAAGCGGTTGGCGAGCACGCGATCAGAGAACCGCGTCTCGCAGCCGGCGGCCGGCCGTGCGCAGTGCAGGGTGGGCTCCATCGATGACGAGGGGATCCGGTAGGGATTGACCACCGCCGCCTTGATGCCGAGGACGATCGCGATCGCGCCGACGATGGTGACGATCCAGTCGACGGCGATGCGCAGTCGGCGCGGAAGCTTTCCAGTGACCCGGTCGAGCGGGTGATGAAACTCGTGCTTCGACGGCTCGTCTTCCGAGGTCGGCCACGAGAACGGAGGAGCCGGGGGTGGAACATCCCGCGACTGGCTCTCCTCGGGGCCGGGCCAGTCCGGCGGCTCCGAGCCGTCCCGATCAGGGTCCGGCGGTGTCTCGACCGCCCAGCGGTCGCGCGGCTCGGTCACGCGACGCTCCGAATCCGCTCTTGGCGCCAGGTGGCGATGCGACCATGGTCGCCGGAGAGAAGCACCTCGGGAACACGCCAGCCTCGAAAATCGGCCGGTCGTGTGTAGTGCGGGTACTCGAGCCCGCCGTTCAGCGCGATCGAGAAGCTCTCCACCTCGCCGGAACCCTCCGTAAGGGCGCCGGGGAGCCTGCGCGCCACCGCATCGACGAGCGCCATGGCGGGGATCTCGCCGCCCGAGAGGACATACGGGCCGATCGACACGGTGTCCGTGGAGAGGTGATCGAGGATGCGCTGGTCGAAGCCCTCGAAGCGCGCGGAAAGAAGTGTCAGGGCCGGCTCTGTCGCGAGCTCCTCCACGAGCTCCTGGTCGAGCAGGCGGCCCGCCGGGGTGAGCGCGACCACCCTGTGTTCGGGAACGCCTCCGTAGACCTCGTCGAACGCAGCCGAGACAACGTCCACGCGCAGCACCATCCCCGGGCCGCCCCCATACGGCTCGTCGTCGACCTGCGCGGCGCTGAGCGGCGTCGTGTCGCGGTAGTTGAAGACGTTCAGCTCGAGTCCGTTCCCGAGCACGGCAGCCACAGGACGTCGCTCCTTGAGCCAGTCGAAAGCGCCCGGGATCAGGGTGAAGATGTCGAGTCTCAAGTGGGTCCGAGGTTACCGGTGGTCCGCGAAACCGGACGCTACGACGATCCGCCGCTGCACGAGGTCAACATCGCGGACACAGTCCTCGACGAGCGGGAGCAAGAGCCCGGTGTCGAGCTCGAGCACGTCGTTCGCGACCCCGGGCAGGACGTCCGTGACGACGCCCAGCCACTCGCCCTCCGTCTCGACGACCTCGAGGCCTACGAGGTCGGCGACGTAGTACGACCCGTCCTCGGGTGGCGGCAGCTCGTCACGCGGGACCGCCAGCTCCGCGTCGCGCTCGACTGCGCGGTCGAGCTTGATCGCAGGCCGTCCCCGGCCCACCCGCCGCGAAAGGACGACGACGGCCTCGTCTCCATTCACGTGCAGCGTGGCGCCGACGTCGAAGCGGGTGGCGTCCTCGCTCGCGTCCTCGACCACGAACGCGCCGTCGAGACCGTGCGGCCGGCCAACACGGCCCACCCGCACGAAAGCGCCCGGCGGATCAGCCTGCAATCTCGAGCACGTAGCGCTCCTCGGCCCTCGCGCCGGCCGCCCGCACGATGCTGCGAAGAGCGCGCGCCATCCGCCCCTGCCTCCCGATCACCTTGCCCACGTCGTCGACGGCGACGAAGAGACGGAACACGACCGTGTCCTCGCGCTCTTCGGTCTCGACACGAACGGCATCCGGCTCGTCAACGAGCCGCCGCGCGATCCACTCCAGGAGCTCAGCCACGTCGCAACACGGTAGGGGCGAGGCAAGCCCCGCCCCTACGCGTCAGAGGACGTTGCCGGTCAAGACGTGGCACTAGATGCTTGATCGGGAGTTGACGCGCGGTCGGGGGCGGTCACGACCAAGCCGGGCGACGCACTCACTCGCCGTGCAGGCTGGTGAGCCTGGACGGCGAGGGAGGGTGGTGGCGATCCGGCGCCGTGTCGTGGCCGTCATCCGGCCCGCCGTGAATTGCCGATCAAGCATCTAGCTGAGCCCGCGACCTTGATGAGCCTCGCAACAGGCTCGGACGGCTGCGCGCCCTTCTCGAGCCACTCCTTGACCTTGTCCTCGTCGAGCTCGATCGTGGACGGGTCCGTCTGCGGGTTGTAGCGCCCGATGATCTCGATGAAACGGCCATCGCGCGGCGAGCGCGAGTCGGCCACGACCACGCGATAGATCGGGTTCTTCTTCGACCCGACACGCGTCAACCTGATCCTTGCAGCCATTCTTCTCCTTGAAAGCGGTTTTTGAATAGAGGGAGGATTGTGCCCGTTTTCAGCGCCGGCCCGCGGGCGGCATCCCCGGCAGCGAGGGCATCTTCCCCTTCCCCATCTGCTTCATCATCTTCGCCATCTGCTTGCGCGCGGCCATGAGCTTGTTCACCTCGTCGAGCGTCGTCCCGCTACCGGCGGCGATGCGGCGCCTGCGCTGGGTGTTGATCGCATGCGGGACCGCCCGCTCGTGGGGCGTCATCGAGAGCACGATCGCCTCTACCCGCGCGAGCTGACTCTCGTCCACGTCGAGCCCCTGCAGCTGCTTGCCGAGACCGGGAACGAGCTTGAGCACACCCTGCAACGGCCCCATCTTGCGCAGCATACGATAGCTCGAGAGGAAGTCGTCGAAGGTGAACTCGCCGGCGCGCATCCGGCGCTCCATCTCCTCCTGATCGTCGAGCTCGACCGCGGCCTCGGCCTTCTCGATCAGGGTGAGCACGTCACCCATGCCGAGGATCCGGGACGCCATCCGATCGGGATGGAAGTACTCGAGCTGGTCGAGCTTCTCGCCGACCGACGCGAGCTTGACCGGGCGACCCGTAGCCGCCCGCACCGACAGCGCCGCGCCACCTCGCGCGTCGCCGTCGAGCTTTGTCAGCACGACCCCATCGAACGCGATCCGCTCCTGGAACGCGAGCGCGACCGCGACCGCCTCCTGGCCCGTCATCGCGTCGAGGACCAAGAGGACGTTCGTCGGCTTCGTCTCGTCGCGGACGCGCTGGAGCTCGTCCATCAGCTCCTCGTCGATCTGCAGGCGCCCTGCGGTGTCGACGATCACGACGTCCAGACCATCGCGACGCGCGGCGTCTAGCCCGTGGCGCGCTGCCGCCACGGCGTCCTTCGTGTCCAGCCGGTAGACCGGAATCTGGATCTGGCGGCCCAGCTGCTCGAGCTGCTCGACGGCAGCAGGGCGCTGGAGATCGCAGGCGACGAGCGCCGGCCGCTTACCTTCCTTGCGCAGCAGGAGCGCCAGCTTGGCGGCGGTCGTCGTCTTGCCGGATCCCTGGAGCCCGGCGAGCAGAATCACCGTCGGAGGACGACCGAATGCGAGCCGCGAGTCGCCCGAGCCCATCAGCGCGGTCAGCTCCTCGTGGACGATTTTCACCACCTGCTGGCCGGGAGACAGGCTCTTCAAGACGTCCTGCCCGAGCGCCCGCTCCTTCAGGGCAGCCGTGAAGTCCTTGGCGACCTCGAAGTTGACATCTGCCTCGAGCAGCGCAAGTCGGATCTCCCGCATCGCCTTCGAGACCGATTCCTCGTCGAGCCGCCCGCCTCGGCCGAGGCCGCCGAGGGTCGCTTGGAGCTTGTCGGAGAGCGTGTCGAACACCGCCGCCCAGTGTAGAGCGAGCGTCGAGAGATCCTGTTCGCACACGTGAATGGCTCGTACACTCGGGTGACGTGTCCGGAAGTGACGATTCGCGCAAGGCGTTGCCGAGTGGAACCGTGACGCTGCTCTTCGCCGACATCGAGGGATCGACGCGCCTCCTGCATACCCTCGGAGACCGCTTCGGCCTGTTGCGGAGACGCATGCGCGAGCTTGTTCGCGCGGCAGCGACTGCTCATGGCGGACACGAGGTCGATTGGGCGGGAGACGGCGCCTTTCTCGCCTTCTCCCGCGCGCGCGACGCGGTGGCAGCCGCAGCCGAGATTCAGCAGGCGCTCGCCGCCGAGCCGTGGCCGGCCGAGGCGGCGCTACGAGTCAGGACCGGCATCCACACCGGCGAGCCCGAGCTCGGCGAGGAGGGGTATGTGGGAATGGACGTCGTCCTCGCGGCGCGCATCTGCGCGGCCGGTCACGGGGATCAGATCATCGTCTCACGAGCTACACGCGACCTGGCCGGCGCCGAGCCCGAGTCCGCCCTGTCGTTCCGGTCGCTGGGTCGGCATCGACTCAAGGACGTTCCCGATCCCGAGCAGCTCTTCCAGCTCGTCGGCCCCGACCTCCCGGATGCGTTTCCCCCGCTCCGCACGTTGGGCGGCGCGACGCTTCCGGCCTTGCATCACCGGCTGGTCGGAAGAGGCTCCGATCTCTCGGCGATCAACGCTCTGCTCACCCGTCCGGATGTCAGGCTCGTCACCATCGCGGGCCCAGGAGGAGCGGGGAAGAGCAGGCTGGCGCTCGAAATCGCGGGCGCAGCCGCCGTCGAACGACAGGTGCACCTCGTCGGGCTTGCCTCCATCTCCGATCCTGATCTCGTCCCCGCGGCGATCGCGCGAGCCGTCGGAGTGCGGGAATCTCCGGGGCATGCGTTGATCGACGCGGTCGGCGACGCCTTAGCCGGCACCGGCACACTGCTCGTGCTGGACAACCTCGAACATCTCCCGACGGCGGCGGAGCACGTCAGGCGCCTTCTCGACCGGGCAGCGGACGTCACCTTGCTGACCACGAGCCGGGTTCCACTTCGGCTCTCCGGCGAGCATGTCGTGCCCCTCGGCGCGCTGCCCATCGACGACGCCTCCGAGCTCTTCGCAGAGCTGGCCGCCGCGCGCGGTGTCGTACTACAGAAGGAAGCCCTGCCCTCGGTGCGCGAGATCTGTCGCAGGCTTGACGGCCTGCCGCTTGCCATCGAGCTCGTCGCCGCGCGCCTGGTCGTCCTCCCTCCCGCCCAGATTCTGCAGGCGCTGGACCAGGGCCTCGCGCTCGAGATGGAGGGGCCGATCGATCTTCCGGAGCGACAACGAACGCTCCGCGCCACCATCGAGTGGAGCTACCGGCTGCTCACCGACAGGCAGCGGGAGCTCCACGAGGCGCTCGCGGTCTTCGCCGGTGGGTGCACCCTCGCCGACGCGCAGGTCATCGCGGGCTCCGGGCCACGCTTCCTCGCTGATCTCGAGTCGCTCGTCGCGCTGAGCCTTCTCCGCAGCGACGTCTGGGACGGAGAGGTCCGACTCTCCATGCTCGAGACGGTTCGCAGCCACGCCGTCTTCAGACTCGAGTCGGATGGACGCTTCGAAGAGCTGCGCATGCGCCACGCGGAGCGTTTTCTGCAACTTGCGGCCCAGGCGGAGGAGGAGCTTTCTGGGCCGAGACAGTCGGATTGGCTCGCTCGAGCCGAGAGCGAGTTGGACAACATCCGGGCGGCTCTGGACTGGTGCCTCTCTTCCGGCCGCGTCGAAGAGGCGCTCCGAGCGGTCTCGGCGCTCGGCCGATTCTGGCGCGCGCACGGCCACGTGAGGGAGGCACGCCGGTGGCTGTCGATGGGTCTCGCTCTTGCGAACGATCTGCCGGACGCCGTTCGCGCGGACGCGCTTTGGACGGCGGCGCGTCAGGCCACTGCTCAAGGCGACTTCGACAACGCCGTCCCGTTGCTCGAAGAGGCGGCGGCGACCTTCCGCCTCCTGGGTCGGTCGCGCCAGGCGGCGTTCGCCCTCTCGGAGCTCGGCTGGGTCGTCCTCGAGCGAGGCGAGACCGACGAGGCGGAGTCACTCTGCCGAGACGCGCTCGCTCTCGCCGACGAGTCCGGCGACGCGCGTGCAAGATCAGGGGCGCTCAGGGTCCTGTCGGACGTGTTCGCCGCCCGCGACGATCTCTCTCAGGCGATCGCGCTCCAAGAGGAGGCGCTTGCGTTGCGGCGCACGCTCGGCGATCCGCTGCTCGTGTCGGACGCGACCTACCACCTCGGCGTCAGCCTCTTTCGACGAGGCGAGATCGACAAGGCGCGGGAGGCCTTCGAGGAGTCGTTGGCGCTCGCGCGCGGGCTCGGCGAGGAGAGTCAGCAAGCAGCAGCTCTGTTCATGCTCGCCGAGCTCGATTTGCTCGCCGGCGAGCTCGATCGCGCAGAGACGCAGGTGCTCGAGAGCCTCGCCGTCTACACGCGAGTCGAGAACGACCGTGATCGCGCCGAGTGCCTCGTCGTCCTGGCGGGGATCGCCACCGCGAAGAAGTCGTTCGAGCAGGCGGCCCGGCTGCTCGGCGCGGCGGACGCGTTACGAGGCGATGCTCCGCTAGACGTTTACGAGGCGCCGGTGTTGGAGCGCGTCCTGCCCGAGCTCGAGGTTGCGCTGGGGAAGGATCGGCTCGCGCGCCTTCGAGCGGAGGAAGCGCGTCTCGGCGCCGCAACCTCCCTCCGTGAAGTTGTCCCGGTGGGCAGCGAGGAGTAGGGTCGCGTCGTCTAGAGCGAAAGGGAGGATGCAATGTCGACGTCCGAGGAGGAAGAGATCCGCGGCCATACCATCGAGTCTTTCGTCGGTGTTTCCGACGAGACCGACAAAGGGCCGGCATCGCTAGAGAAAGCGATCCATGACGCGGCGCTTCAGGCCGCCCGCGCCGGGTTCGCGGAGCAGCCGATGCAGGTCGTGCACATCGAGTTCACGGCCCACAACCCGCACATCACGCAGTACAAGGTGATCGCCTCGCCGAGTATCTAGCGACGTCCCGGAGTGAAGGAGACGTCTTCCGACCCGTGGGGCGGGCTCGCCTCGCCCTCGGTCGTCGCCGGGACACGAGGGCAAGGCAAGCCTCGCCCCTAGGTGATTGATTGGGAATTGACGCGCCGCCGGGGGTGGTCACGA
>JBPCMD010000069.1:0-102042 GCA_051002595.1 Gaiellaceae bacterium | reverse complement strand
GCCGAGGAACAGGTTGTGCGGATGCGTCGCGAGAGCTTCTCGGCCCGCGTAGATCCCGGTTTCCTCGAAGTGTCCCGAGCCGGTCAGCGGATGCTCGGCCGCGATCTCGGCAGCTCGTCCCATGAGCGCAAAACGGAAGCCGTAGAGGTCGCTCGTGCCTCCGAAGAGCGACGCGATGCGGGCACCGATCGCACCTTTGTCCAGGAGCGCGAGAGCAAGCGCGACCGCGGCCGCGGCCGCGCCCATGAGGAGAACCGGCCTTCGCGCCCGGCGCTCCACGAGGTACACCGAGGCACCGGCCGTCCACGCGATCCACGATGCGCGAGAAAAGGTGACGAGGAGCGCCAAGGAGCCTGCCATCCCGGCGAGTACGCCGAAGGGACGAACCCACCCACGTTCGCCGAGCGCGAGAGCTACGACGGTGAGACCAGCGAGTACGAGAAATTGGGCGAGAGCATTCGGGTGGCCGAGCGTCCCCTCCGGAAGCGGATAGACGAGCGCGCCGCCGAGAGCCGAGAATCGTTCCGACCAACGATCGATGTACTCGAACAGCGCATACGACACCTCGACGATCGTGGCCACGGCGAGCGATACCAGCAGGAGTGTTCGGCCAGGCGGTTTCTCACCGTGCGTCCTGACTGCGTGGAAAGTGATCGCGAGCGCGCCCCAGAGGATCAACTCGCGGAAGCGGTCCGAATTGTCGACGGGACCGACCGTGCTGAGTGCGATGAGTGCGACGAGCGCCATGAACGTCCAGTCCGACATAGACAGTCGAACGCGCTCGCGAGCCGCGAGGACGTACCCGAGATACCCAAGCGCACCGCCCCCCACCACCGCCTCGAGCGGGGAGACTTGGGCATTCAATACGACAATGGTCTCGCGTGCCGGCAGGAGCAGCGCGACCATCGGGCCGAGCACACACGGACGGCGGAGTGCCACCACGAACGCCGCGACAGCGAGGAGTCCGAGGCCGGCAGCGGCCACACCCAGGACGAGTGCGGAGACGACGAGGGCACCCCCGACGCCGGCGGCTATGACCCGGGCACGGGTGCCAAAGGACAGAAGCTCGTATCGCACGAGGCGACGGAGTTCGCCGACAGGCGAAGCGATGATCTTTCCAGTCGAAACGGTCCGCAACAGGTTCTCCTTCTTGCTCTTCATCGGAAGGAAGCCAGCAACCGATGAGCGCATCGGAGCTCGTCGCGATCACGGTATCGGAGAGATCTGAGAAGGCTGCTGACCTCGACGCGCGTGCGTCAGGCAAACCGGTGCGCCGCGTACCGTACTTCGGGGTTGACGTTCAGCCCCCTGGACTGACAGTGATACTCGACGTCGAGCGAGGAGCGAGCGTGGAGAGAACGGTTCCGCAGGAGATGCACAGGCAGGCAGACACGGACGCCGCACGTCTCCGTGTCGCGATCGCGCACGAGTGGCTGGTGGGCTACGCGGGCTCGGAGCGCTGCGTCGCCGAGATGCTGGAGGAGTTTACCGGGGCCAGGCTCCTGACGACGGTGCTGGACGTGTCCGCAGTCCCCCCTGCGTTTCGAGTCGCCGAGCCCTCCTTCTTGCAGCGCGTTCCCGGAGCGACGCGCCATCACGAGTGGTGCCTGCCTCTGATGCCGCTCGCCTGGCGCATGCGCGACGCCGTGGACGACGTCGACTTGGTCATCTCCAGCAGCCATGCCTGTGCCAAAGGCGTCCGAGTGAGGCGCGGAATCCCACATCTCTGCTACTGCCACACCCCGATGCGGTATGCATGGAACTTCGACGCCGAGCGGGAGCGGTTCCCAGCAGCCCTCCGGCCCGCCGCACGCCTGGGCATGGGTTGGTTTCGACGCTGGGACCGTATGACCGCCCGGCGCGTCACGCGCTTCGTCGCCAACTCCACCGCGGTCGCGAGCCGGATCCAGCGCGCCTTCGGCCGTCCGGCAGAGGTCATCCATCCACCTGTGAGGACCGATTACTTCACACCCGGTGGCGCTCGCGACGACTTCTTCCTGTACGTCGGCCGGTTCGTCGCGTACAAGCGGCCGGAGCTTCTAGTGGCCGCGTTCGCACGCTTGCCGAAACACCGCTTGCTGATGGTGGGCGAGGGCCCACTCGCCTCTTCGTTGTCGGATCGAGCAACAACCAACGTCACCTTCGTCGGCGCGGTCGACGACAGCAGGCTTCGCGATCTGTACCGGTCGGCGAGGAGCCTCGTCTATCCCGCCGAGGAGGACTTCGGAATCGCGATGGCCGAGGCTCAGTCCTGCGGCACACCCGTGATCGCATTGGCAGCGGGCGGCGCCACCGACATCGTCCAGCCCGGTCGCACGGGCTGGCTGCTTCCCGACCAATCGGTCGAGGGCCTCACCGCCGCCGTCCGCCGAGCGGCCTCCGAGGAGCTCGATTCGCACGAGATCGCACAAGCTGCGCAACGTTTTGGAGCCGCTCGATTCCGGCGACAGATCCGAGAAGCAGCAAACGAGTGCGCCCGATCGATATGAGGTCGCGGATACCCACCCGGATGCGCGGGCGCTCGCACGAGATCCATCTGCATTCCGTATTCAGCCCGCTCGTGTTCACGGCCGCGGTCTATGCCCCGCTGCTCTTTCTCTATTCGGTCTCGAGCCCTGAGGTATTCGCAAACGACTTCGACAGTCGAAAAGCTCTGACGTGGACCGCGTTTGCCTACTTCGCGCTCGCTCTGCTCTGTTTCGTCGCCGGGACGAGAATGGGCGGCGACCTTCGGCGCTCGACCCCCAGGCAAGTTGCTCGACGCTGCAATCTCGAGCGGTCGCTTTCGCCGGCAGCGCGCAGGAGCCTGGCCGTACTGGTCGGAGCCGCGCTCGTCGTCAGCCTCTTGGCCTTCCTCATCTGGGGGAGTCTCGGGGTCGTTCGCGCAGGAGGGCCCATGGAGTTCATCGAGATCTGGCGCAGCGATCCGTTCCGCATCAAGGGCGAGATCCTGGCGACCGTGCCGGGAGTGACCACTCTCATGCAGCTCGCGGTCGCGGCGATCCCACTCGCGGTTGCATACGGATTCTCGGGGCGGGGGTCGGCGATGCGCACACTCGTCGTCCTGGCCCTTTGTGCCGCGGCCGCGAGGTCCGTGTTCTTCAGCGAACGACTTGCGGTCATCGAGCTGATCATCCCCCTCGTCTTCCTTGCCCTGGCGCCCCGCAAGGTGACGGTGCCTCGCGTGGCGATCTACGCGGCGACCCTGCTCGTCACGGTGATCGCGTTCTTCACCGTGACGGAGCTCCGGCGGTCCTATGCGTATACGGGTGATTTCTCCGCGAGCAGAGCAACGACGCGCTTCTTCGGCTACTACCTCACGAGTGTGAACAACGGGATGGCGATCGTCGACGAGTATCCGGCGGCGACACCCTTCCTCTCCACAGGCCAGTTCTTCTGGGAGTTTCCCGTCGTCGGCGACCTGCAGGTGACCGGTCTTCCACCGGTCGGGACCGTGAGCTTGCGATACGTTGACGCGTTCGGGGTCGATCCTGTGGCCTTTTGGCCTTCGTTCTTCTTCGAACAGGATCTCGATCCCGAGTTCAACGTCGTCACCACCCCCGGGTATCTCGCCGCCGACTTCGGTTGGGCTGGGTTGATCGGGCTCTTTCTACTGGGACTGATCTCCGGGAGGCTGTACCGACGCAGCGAGACAAGCGTGTTCCATCGAGCGCTCTATGCCGTCTGGATCGTGGGACTGTTCGAGTTCATGCGGATCATCTACTTCGTGGATACGAGAGTCTTTCCGGCATACGTCCTATTCGTCGCCGCGTACCTCGTCCTGCGGCGTTACGCGCGAGCCTCCGAGCCGGCGAGCACGGCGGCAATGCAGCGCGAAGCGGCGGAGCCGGCGTGAGGATACGCGGCTTCTGCATGGTGAAGAACGAGGTCGACGTCATCGAGCAGTCCCTGACGGCAGCGGCGCAGTGGTGCGACACGATCTACGTCTGGGACAACGGCAGCGCGGACGGCACGTGGGAGAGGGTGCTCGCCCTCTCCCGGGAGGTGCCCCCCGTCATCCCGGATCGACAGGACGACAGGCCTTTTCGAGAGGCGCTTCGGCGAGAGCTCTTCATGGATCGCCGGTGGGAAGCGGAGGACGACGACTGGTGGTGCGTACTCGACGCCGACGAGTTCTACATCGACGATCCACGGGCCTTTCTCGCCGAGGTTCCACCAACCTACGACGAGGTATGGGCGGCGAGCTTCGAGTACTACTTCACCGAGAAGGACCTCATCCGATTCGAGGAGAACCCGACCCTCTACGCGGACGACGTGCCGGTCGAGCAGAAGCTCCGCTTCTACATCAACAACTGGTCGGAGCCCCGTTTCTTCCGCCACTCGGCTCGCCTCGTCTGGGACAAGGGCTCGTGGCCCCAGGATCTCGGCCCGGCGTGTCCGTGGCGCATACGGCTCAAGCACTTCCAGTATCGCTCCCCGCAGCAGATGCAGACGCGCCTCGAGACACGCGCGGAGCCGCTGCGGCGAGGGCACTTCCCCCACGAAGGCCTTCCGCAGTGGAAGGCGGCGATGCTCGATGTCGGCAAGGCAGACTTCAGCGTCAGCAGCCACGACCACGCCGCCCTCCGGTGGACCGAACGCGTGCTCGACTCCTCGCTGTTGATCGAAGACACGCCGGGCGGCGACTACGTCATCGTCGAAGATGCACTGCCGCCGATTCCACCGGCACGGTCGGCCTGGATGCGATGGCTCCGGAGACGTGCAAGGCCGCTCAAGCGCCTTTTGCGCCGGGTGCCAGGTCGGCGAACGGGGGCCAGAGCGTGACATCGATCTCGGGGAACGCCTCCGCGAGCCGAACGACGTCGTTCCGGTAGAGCGCTGCGAGTCTCTCGGTCGTCTCGGGCGGAACGGCGACCTTTTGTTCGGTCGGGTTGACCCGTTCGTCCGCGCCCTCTGGCACGAAGGAGTCGTCGAGCCCGAGGAAGCGATATGTGCGAGTCAGCTCGGCGAGAACATTCCGCTGGCAGATCTCATACTGGAGAACGAGAACCTGCTCGCGCGCGAAGCACTCGAGCAGACGCGTGAGCTGGTCGTGGTAGAAGCCTCGTGCCAACGCATCCTGCGCCACGTCCGGGTGAAAGGGAGGCAGTCCGCCGCCGAGGCCGACTGTCAGCCCGGAGACGTAGCGCGCGACCGGATCACGGAGGAGAACGAGGATCTTCGCAGCGGGCGCCGCCCGCTCGAGCAAGGTCGACGTCCAGAAGTCGGACATGTAGCGCGGCGTCCATTCTCCGCTGAGCATCCCTGCCGGTCGCGGGAAGTAGCTGTGGTATCGGCTGATGTCCTCGCCACGAAACTCCCGATGCCAGAAGTCCGCGAAGAAGTGGAGTTCCTTCCTGGTCCTCGGGGTGACTTGCGAGTGAGCCTCGATCAGGCTGTACCACCAAGTGGTACCTGCCTTCTGGGCACCCACCCCGATGAAGTCAGGGGCCCCGGTGCGCCAACCCGGAGGACAGTCGGGCACGGGCCCCGGCCCGAACACCGGCACCCATCCGAAGCGCTGGGCCAGACGTCGGGCCAGGCGCCTCGGCGTCAAACGCGGCACGAGCTCGGGGCGGCTGGCATGGGACGCGTCACTCTAACCGGGTCGCTTGCGGGGTCGTGCTGCGGCGCGCGTGTCGATAGCGTGCGGCTCCCGCTGCCACAGCCGCGTTTCCCAGCACGCCGCGGCCGGTTGCCACGGTTGCCACGCCGGGATCGGCGTCCGCGAACCGGTACTTGTACGGCTCGTCGCCTCGGAGCAGCCGGTACTCGCGCATCCCGTCCTCGAGTGCGTCTCTGATCGTGTGCGCGAGGAGCACGAACCCGACCGACTCGCGCTCCCACCGCGGATCCCTTCCCGACTGATAGAAGGCCTCGACGTCCCCGAAGCGGAAGCCATACCACGCCGCGACTGGGCGCCCGTCGAGCTCGAGGAACCAGAGCCGCAACCAGCCGCGTTCGAGGGCTGCCCTGGCGAACTCGAAATGGAACGGCTCCGAGCGGAACGCGGAAGACCCCGCACGCCAGCGCGCACCGTGCAGGGCGAAGAGAAGCTCGAGATCGGCTCGCAGCCGCGCAGGATCATCAGCGCGTCGGTACGTCACCTCGTGCCGACCCTGAAGCCGTCGCTCCCGGGCGCGGACCTGCTGGCGAAAGTTCGCGCTTCTCGAGGCGACATAGCCCTCCCAGCCTCCCTCGCGCGCGCGGATCACCGGGCTCGCCTCCCAGCGAACGGCCTTCCCGTCGAGCACCGTGCTCCAGTCGTAGCCGCCAGGGAGCTGCTCCGCGAGGAAGAGCTGGGCATCCGCCTCCGCAAGAGCGCGTGACGCCGCGCCTCTGAGTCGCGGGCGCTGCTCGGGAGCGCAAACTGGCCCCAGCTCGTCCGCCGGTCCGTGACCCATGAGGCGGACGATCCTCAGCGGACCACGCCGTGTAACCGCGAGCGGAACGATGGCGGCTAGCGCGCCGGACGCGTCCCGGCCGGCGAGCGCAAACCAGGACGAGCCCATCGAGCGGTGCTGCCGCCAGGCGGCCATCCATTCCCACGTCAGGAAGACGTTGCCTGACAGCTCTGCGAGCCGTGACCAGTCCTCCCGCACCTCCTCGAGTGAGTCGACTCGCTCGAAACGAAGCGGTTCGTGCGGAGGAGTCATCTCCGGCGGCGGCTGCGCAACGCGGCAACCAGCGGTAGGCGTCTGGCTCGAGGAAGGACATGTGCGTGCACGCTCCACGCAAGGAGTCCGCGCAGTGACGGGGCGAAGGTGCGAACGACGCTTCGCTCATGGCAGTTTGCCGTCCACTCGAGCTTCCATGGGTCGGCATCGCCGAGAAACTCGTACCGGCGCAGACCGTCGGCGAACGCTCGCTTGAGGAGCTGATAGCGGAGAAGCCCGCTGGGACCAAACCGCGCGAAGCCGGGATCGAAGCCGGACTTCAGCGTGTAGAAGACGCCGTCCACTTCGAGCGCGAACACGAACGCGAGGGCCCGGCCGTCGAGGCGTAGGAACGCGAGACGGAGCCAGCCTCGCGTTGCTGCCGCACGTGCGAATCCGGAGTAGAACGCACGCGTGTCGTCTCTCGCCACGATTGCCGTACCCTTCTCGCCTTTCCAACCTGCCGCCTCCAGGTGGTACCCCTCCGCGAGGAGCTCGTCGAGCCGGTCGGACCCGTCGGCGATGTCGAGCAGGGCGTTTCCAGTCTCGTTCAGGCGGCGGAGGCGACGCTCGGGCTCGGCGCGTGCCTTCTGCCGAATGCGACGCGCGTACGCCTCCCACTCCCCCTCGATCTGGAGATACGGAGAGCGGATCCGTACTCGCTCGGCGCTGCGATATCCGAGCCAGGCTCCGATCTGCCGGCACTGCGCGAGTCCGGAGTCTTCGGGGTCGATGAAATCGAAACGGACAGCGCTCTCGCCATGCCCGTAGATGGCGCGGGCGAGATCGGCGGCAGCATCGCTATCTCCTGCGAGGAAGCCGAACTCCGGAGAGTGCTCGTTCGAAGCCGACCGAAGCTCGCCGCCTCGGCGACGCAGCGGCACGAGTCCGACGAGCTCGCCCTCGCGTCGAGCAACGACGATGGTGAGCGCGTCGGGCGCGAACGCGTCGGCCCAGGCCGTGATCCACTCCGGACGGAGAAATGGGCTCGCGCCGAGTCGCTCGGCGAGGAGATCCCACTCGCGGGCGAGCGGAGACACGCGATCGTGCAGCTCCACGTCGGTCATCTCGATCGGCGATGTGCCAGAGGCAAGCAGGACGCCCTGGTCAAGCTGGCTTGCGGGCCTCCAGGAGGAGGTTCGTCGGCAGCGTGAGCGGACCGCGGGCATCTCTGCCCTCCAGCCCGGCGAGCACGACGCCGACGCCGTTGAGAGCGAGATAGGCGGCCGCGAAGGGGACTCGCGCGAGGCGCGAGACGCCTCGCCGATGGGGAATCCGTTTCGCGACCGTGTTCAGAAGGGAGTTGGTGACGGTCACCCAGGTAACCACGCGGCCGCCGTTCTCCGTGACCTGCACGTCCTTCCAATCCCGGAAGAGATGCGCCAATCCAGGACCGGTGTATCGGTGCTCGAGAATCGAGCGATCGTACTCCCACACATGCGTCACCGTGAGAACGACGGCGCCTCCAGGACGAAGGACCCGTCGAATCTCGCCGATCGCGGGCGTCGGATCTGGGACGTAGTGAAAGGCCTGTATGCACGTGACGAGGTCGAAAGACTCGTCCGGAAACGGCAGAAACTCGTCGGAGACGACGTCCGCGACGCTGTACGGATTTCCCTTCACGTCCAGGCCGACGCACCGCGCAGAGGGCGGAAGGAAGTCCTCATAGGGACGCGACCCGCAGTAGATGTCGAGCACGTCTCGCGGAGCTGGTCTGATCGCTCGCAGCGTGCGCTCGAGGTCCGAATTAAGGTAGCGCAGGTGCAGATAGTCGAACTGGGTCGACCGCGGATGCCGCCGGGTCCGGCGAATCTTCCGCACGAGCGCAGGTGACAACGTTCGACCTTCCGTCGGATCAATCTAGTCGCCGCGCCAGTCGGACGTCGGCTAGATGATTGATCGGGAATTGACGCGCAGCCCTGGGGCGGTCACGACCAAGCCGGGCGACGCACTCACTCGTCGTGCAGCTAGTAAGCCTGGACGGCGAGGGAGGGTGGCGATCCGGCGCAGTGTCGTGGCCGTCATCCGGCCCGCCGTGAATTCCCGATCAATCATCTAGGTCTGATCCGCCTCCGGCCACCGGCGCGGAGTGAAGCGCCCTGGCCGGAATCTAGGATGCCTCGACCATGCGCATCGGCTATGTCGTGCTCGCCTACAAGTCCCCGGTGCAGGCGCTTCGCCTTCTCCGGCGGATCGCGGGCCCCTCTTCGGCGATCGCGGTCCACGTCGATCGCTCGACCGACGACACGCTCTTTCGCGAGCTTTGGCAGGGGGCGAGCGAGCTCGCGAACGTCAGCTTCATCGATCGTCGCCGGACGCCGTGGGGCAGCTTTGCGTTGGTCGACGCGACTCTGAGAGGGATGGCGAGTCTCGGGGCGGGAGCCGTTCCTGTCGACTACGTCATCGTGTTGACGGGTCAGGACTACCCGCTTCGGTCGCAGACCGCGATCGAGCGCTTCTTTGCCGGTGCCGGCGGTCGCTCGTTCGTCCACCACTCCCCTCTTCCCTATGACGGGTGGGGGCCAGACGGGGGGCTGCGTCGACTCGAGAAGTGGCACTACCGCGTCGGCTCGCGCCGGTACCACCTCACCGTTCCCTGGACTCGCACGGTTCCCGGGGGCCTGGAGCCCTATGGAGGCGAGGCGTACTGGAGCCTGACCTCGGCCGCGGCCGCGTACGTCGTGCGATTCGCGCGAGAGAATCGCAGGTTCGTGCGCTTCTTCGAGCATGCCCTCATCCCGGACGAGATGTTCTTCCACACGATCGTGACGAACTCCCCCT
This sequence comes from Gaiellaceae bacterium, assembly GCA_051002595.1. GTDB lineage: Bacteria > Actinomycetota > Thermoleophilia > Gaiellales > Gaiellaceae > GMQP-bins7. Next base: position 92,605 of record JBPCMD010000069.1, on the reverse strand, counting down.
TCCGCGACGAGGTCGTCAACGACACGCTTCACTACGTCGACTGGGACGCCGATCCGCCGCCTGCGATCTTGACAGCAGATCACTTCGAGCAGATGGTTGGGTCGGGGAAGCTCTTTGCGCGCAAGTTCGATGCCGACACGAACGAGGACGTTCTCGACATGCTCGACGAACACATCGAGCGCGATGCCTGAGGTCTCGGTCGTGATCCCGACGCGAAGCCGTTGGCATCTTCTGTCGGCAGCGGGGCTTCCTTCCGCTCTGGCACAGGAGGACGTCGAGCACGAGGTGATCGTCGTCGACGACGGCTCGAGCGACGAGACCGCCGCGCGACTTGCCAAAGTGGACGACGCCCACCTCCGGGTCGTGCGGCACGAGACCTCACTCGGGCTCTCGAGCGCGCGGAACTCCGGCATCGAGGCCGCCGCTGGCGAATGGGTCTCGTTTCTCGACGACGACGACCTCTGGGCGCCGCGCAAGCTGCGCATACAGCTGGATGCCATGCGCGACACGCGCTCGTCCTTTGCTTACGGCGCATCCGTCGTCGTCGACGGTCAGGGAAACGTGACAGCCGAGCACCTGCCGCCCGACCCCGCCACTCTCGCCGCGGGGCTCCGCAGCCGCTACACGATCCCGGCCGGCTGCTCGAACGTGCTCGTGAAGACGGAGCTGGTTCGAAGACTGGGCGGTTTCGACGTCAACCTGTGGCACCTCCAGGACTGGGATCTCTGGATCCGACTCGCGCGGGCGTCGTCAGGCGTGGCTGTTCCAGACGTGCTCGTCGGTTACGTCCTCCACGGCGACAACAGCTTTCTCGGCGACAGGACGCACGATGTCATCGACGATCTCGAGTACCTCGTCGCCAAGTACGGCTCCGGCCCGGAGGGCATGGAGATCGACACTGCAGGGTTTACGCGCTGGGTGGCGTTTCGTCTGCGCGGCGCCGGCGAGCGACGGCGAGCAGCCCGAACCTACCTCCGCGGCGCAGTCGCCCATCGCTCGCCGAGCGATGTCCTCCGTGCGGGGTACGCCCTGGCGTACGGAGGTCCGGTCGGCCGGATGCGCGGCACCTCCGCTCCTTCCGGAGACCCGCCCGCGTTCAGCGGCCCTGTGCCCGAGTGGCTCGATCGCTACCGGTCCGCACCGGACGTTCAGCGCCGATGAGTGCCGAGGCAATGCCCGTCTCGGTGGTGATCCCGACCGTCGGGAGAGTGGCTCCTCTGACCGCCTGCCTCGAGTCGCTCTCGGCATGCCGACCCAGTGCCGCTGAGATCTTGGTGGTCGATCAGAGCCACGATCCTGCGGTTCGACAGCTGGTCGAACAGTTCGCCGACGCCGGCGCCCGTCTGGTTTCGTGCCCGGGGCGCGGTGTCAGCCGCGGCCGCAACCTCGGCTTCGCCAGGTCGGCTCACGAGGTCGTCCTCGTGACGGACGACGACTGTACGGTCGCGACAGGCTGGGTGGGCACCGCATGGCGACTGATGGCCGGCGATACGCGGCGCATCTTCACCGGTCAGGTCGTTCCCGTTGGCGACCCGAAGGCCGTTCCCTCGTTCAAGGTCGATCCAGCCCCGTACGACTACACGGGTCGCGTGCACGGCGGCGCTCTGTTCCCGAATAACATGGTGGCCAACCGGGACATGATCCTCGAGGCGGGTGGCTTCGACGAGCGTTTCCGACCCTCGGAAGCGGCGGAGGACAACGACTTCTGCTATCGGTGGCTGAAATCGGGGCACAGGCTCAACTACGAGCCCGCTCTGGTCGTATGGCACCACGACTGGCGGACACCCGCCGAGCTCGATCGCCTGTACGTCTCGTATGCACGGGGACAGGGTTTTCTCTACGCAAAGCATCTTCGACAGGGAGACCTGAGAATGCTCGTGTACCTCGCGCGCGACGTGTACTACGGGTTGCGAGGGTTTGCGGCGGCGCTGGTCAAGAGGCGCAAGTCATGGACCGATCCACGCCGCGGCATTCGGCGTGGGTTGCCCGGCGGGCTCTGGTACGGCTGCCAGGTGTTCTTCCTCAACAGCCGAGGCGAGTCGTCACAGCAGGTTCCGACAGCCGGGGGCTCGTCGACCCCGTGAGCCGAACGCACGAGGAACCGGGGGAGGAAGCGCGTCCTGCAGGCGAGGCGTCGAGCCCTCAGGTTTCCGTCATCGTCCCGACGTCCAACCGCTGGCAGCTTCTCTCCGCCTGCGCGCTTCCGAGCGCCCTTGGCCAGCTCGACGTCGAGCACGAGGTGATCGTCGTGGACGACGGGTCGACGGACGAGACCTCGCAGCGCCTGGCGGAGCTCGAGGAACCACGACTTCGCGTCATTCGGCAGGCGAGCCCTCAGGGTGTCTCGCGGGCGCGAAACACCGGCATCGCCGCGGCTCGCGGGGACTGGCTCGCGTTCCTGGACGACGACGACCTGTGGTCGCCGCGGAAGCTGCGCACTCAGCTCGATCGGGCCGACGCGACCGGCGCGGCGTTCGTCTATGCGGGCGCGGTCGCAGTGGACGAGAGACGACAGCTCATCTCGGGGCTCGAGCTCCCCGACCCCGCTTCGCTGAAGACGAGGCTCGGCCGGGGCAGTGCGATCCCGGCCGGGCCTTCGAACGTCATGGTGCGAGCCGACGTCCTCGGCCGGGTCGGCGGCTTCGACGAGGACCTGAGCCACAGCGCCGACTGGGACATGTGGATCCGTCTTGCCCGGCACGGAGAAGCGGCAGCGTGCGAGGACGTTCTCGTCGCGCGCGTCGAGCACCGAGAGCGGATGCTCTTTCGCGACCGGCCCGACGTCACGCGGGAGATCGAGGATCTCATGAAGAAGCACTATCCCGACAACGCGCGAGAGCCAGGTGGTGTCGACGAATGGCTCGCGGTCGAGCACTTCCAGCTGGGATTCAGGCGCAAGGCCGCCTGGCTCTTCCTGCGGGCGGCTCTTCGCCGCCGGAGCCTCGGCAACGTCCCTCCCGCCGTCGGCGCGCTCTTCGGCGAGCGCGGGATGCGTCTGGCCTCCCGGTTGCTCGTGGCCACCCGAGGCCGCTCTCACCTCGACTCGAGCGGCAAGACACCAGCGGTCGAGCCCTCCTGGCTCGGCCGCTATCGGGAGCGATGACGCGCCTATCCGACATCGACGACGTCGAGCGGATCGCGTCCGGCATCGACGGCTGGCTCTCGGAGATCGAGGGCCGACGACTGTACGAACTCGCCCGGCACGTCGACCCTGCGACGTGCATCGTGGAGATCGGGAGCTGGCAGGGGAAGTCGACCGTTTGGCTCGCCGCCGGAGCCAGGGCCGGGCGTGGTGCAGGCGTCGTGGCGATCGACCCGCACGAGGCCAGTGCGCTTCACGCGGACGGCGAGAGCACCGAACAAGCGCTGCGCCGGAGTCTGGAGCTCGCAGGAGTCACGGAGGGAGTCGAGGTCGTCGTCGCCACCTCCGAGGAGGCTGTGGTTGGCTGGAAGCGTCCGATTGGGCTCCTCTGGATCGACGGGGATCACAGCTACGAGAGCGTGCGGCGCGACTTCTTGCTCTGGGAGGGCCATGTGGTCGAGCGCGGAGTCGTCGCGCTCCACGACACGGTCGACTGGGACGGGCCGCGCCAGGTCGTCTCGCGGTATCTGAAGGGCTCGAGCCGGTACATCGGCCTGGCGTACGCCGATACCATCACCTACGCGACGAGACGGTCGTGCCCCACCGCCGGCGAGTTGCTGCGGAAGCGACTCTCGATCGTGGAGCGCTCGCTCTACGAGGCTCGGGTTCGGGCCTACGACGAGAACAGGCTCCACTTCGCCGACGTCCTCGACATCGTGAACCGGCGCGGCCGTCGGCGACGCCGGGGCTCGTCTCCTCGCCTGACCGACGACGACTGAACAGCATCGAAGCTGTTGTCACTCCGCTCGCGTGCGGGTTCGAGGCAGGAAGTCTCGACCGTAGAGGTGATCGAGACCGAACGAGGCGACGACCTCGAGCGCTCTCGCGAGCTCCTCGTCCGTCGTGGCCCGCGCTGGTCTTCCTGCGCAGCTGAAGGCCGAGGGCAGGTCGAGACGCTGCAGAACGGCCGGATCGAACTCCTTGCCGAGGTAGTCGAACAGGCTGCGCAGCTCCCCTTCGGGATTCGCGAGCAGCTCCTCGTAGAAGACGCGGTGCGCGGCGCCGGGTCGAAGATCGGCGAGCGGAATGACATTCTCGAGGCACCAGCGGAGCAGGTGACGCTCGAAGCTGGAACCGGTCTGCAGGATCTCGTCGATCACGGGGCGGTGGGCGGACAGACGATCCATCAACAGCTCTTGGCCGGTGAACTCGCCGAGGAAGTCGCGCCACCCCATCCGTGTCCACGACTGGGCCACCGCCACCGGGTGCCGCACGAGGTAGACGATCGGCAGCTCGGGCAGGTTCTCGCTGATCCAGGGCAGGAGGTTCGTCGCACGGATCTCCTTGACGATCCTGCGACTCGCGATCCGTCGCTTGTTGTGACGATGGCTCCAGGCATTCCGGACCCGCCCCTCGAGCAGTGCCTTGACGACACGTCCTTCGGCCGTTGCCCGGCTCTTCGGGTCGAGATAGAGGCCGTAGGGGAGCCCCCGCGCGGGCTTCGACAGGTCACGTCGAAACGGCTCGAAGACGAAGCGGTACTCGTTGCGGTGGTTGACCAGTTCCGCAAGCCAGGTCGAGCCGCTCCGGCCGCTGCTGGCGATGAGAATCGACCGCCGATGGTCGTGGTTCAGATCGACGAAGCAGATGGCAGAGAGCCGGTGGAGCCGATCCACAGCATTCTCGAAAATGTCGCGCACGCTGGTACGCTGCCTCGCTTCGTGGACGCGGCGGAAGCGACGCGCGGCGAAACTCTAGCGGGTCGTGTCCACGACCCTCTGACGACCTCCTAGCGGATCGGAGGACGATGAGTCCGGTTCTCGTGGTAGGCGTACCACGGTCAGGCACCACCTGGGTCGCGACGATCCTCGGTGAGACCAGGGACGCCGTCTACGTCGAGGAGCCCGACAACCACCTCACGCATCCGTTCGCGTTTCGCGCCAAGCACCGGCTGCCGGGTGGCTTCTACACGACACTCGGCCCCGATCACGCCCCCGCGGACTATGCGGCGCTCTGGAAGGCCGCGCTCGGTTTCTCAGATCGCGGTGCGCCGCCTCCGCCATGGACCGCGATTCGCCGGAAGCTTGCCGTGGCGCTCTGGCACTCGGTGCGAAACGAAGACATCCGCCGGGCATTCTCGGACCCGGATGCCGTGACGACCAAGCTGCGGGTCGCCGGTGCGCTCGCGATTCCCGAGGGGCCATCTGGCACGGTGCATACGGTCGTCGCGAAGTCGGTCTACGCGGCGCTCTCGGTCGAGTGGATCGCAACCCGCTTTCCCGTGCAGGTGGTCATCGTCGAGCGCGACCTCCTCAATGTCCTGTCGAGCTGGGTCGCGCTGCGCTGGGTCGGGACGCCGGGCGACGACATGCTTGACAGCCTCGATCCGCAGGTGAGGGACCGCTTGGCGGCCGAGCACGGAGTCGACCTACCTCCGCCCCGTGCGTCACCTCTGCTTCGCGGCACATGGCTCTTGGGCGTCCTCACGCTCGCCCTCCGGGCAGCCGCCAGGCGTCACCCGGAGTGGACCGTCGTCCGCCACGAGGAGCTCTGCCTCGATCCGGGCGACAAGTTCCGAGCGCTTGCGGGCACGCTGGGCCTCGAATGGACAGCCCGCACGGATCGTCTGCTGGCCGACCTCGATCGACCCGGAAGCGGCATCGAGCGCGTCCGTTCTACAGCTCAGATCCCGGAGATCTGGCGGTCTCGCCTGAGCCCCGACCAGCTCGAGGAGATCGCGCCCCTGATCGAGCGTTTTGCGCTAGATGCCTGAGCGGCTCCGCGGCGATGTGCCGTGGAGCATGGCAATTCCCGCGACCTCCAGTCATGCTTCGACGGCTTGGATTCCCTCTCGATCAGCGGCAGATTGAACGACGTCGTCGCGGCGTACGGCCCGTGGACCGCGCACAACATCCACCTGGGCGAAAACGTGTACACGATGCTTCCCGGCATCGAAGGCGACAACGAGCTTCGCCTGCAACGAATCGTCCAGATCGTCTCCGACGTCTGCGCGCGCCCCTTCAACGAGCTGCGCGTGCTCGATCTCGGGTGCCTCGAAGGCCTCTTCGCGGTGGAGTTCGCTCGCCGCGGCGCCCAGGTCGTCGGCCTCGAGGGTCGCGAAGCGAACATCGCCAAGGCACGCCTCGCCAAGGACGTCCTCGGGCTCGACACGCTGGAGCTCGTCCAGGACGACATCCGCAACCTCACGCGCGCCAAGTACGGCGAGTTCGACGTGGTCCTGTGCCTCGGCGTCCTCTATCACTTCGACGCTCCCGCGGTCTTCGAGGTCCTGAAGGCGGTCTCCGACGTCTGTCGTGAATGCGCGATCGTCGAGACGCACATCAGCACGACTCATCGCAAGCGGTTCTTGTTCGAGGGTCGGACATATTGGGGGTCCACGCTGGACGAGCCGGCTTCGTCGGTGAACGAGCACGACCGCCGTCTTCTCTGGTCCTCGCTCGGGAACCGCCGAAGCGTTCTGCTCACGCGCACGTCGCTCTGCAATGCGCTCGGACACTCCGGTTTCACCACCGTCTTCGAAAGCCACCTGCCCGTGGAGGGCGAGACCTCGCCGGACTGGGTCACCCTGCTGGCCATGAAGCGGGCGCGCCAGCAGTTGCTGTCGGCACCGGCGGTCAACGAGCTGGAGTGGGCGGATCTCCCGGAGGAGACCTGGCCGACTTCGGCCCGGAAGCACGCCAAGGTGCTCTTCAAGAGTCGTGTCTGGTATCAGACAACGAACAGCCGGCTCTACCATCTGCTGCGGCGGCTCCTTCCCGAGCGTGCTCGTCGCCTACTCGTGCGACTCGTCTCATGACATCACGCGGCAACCGAGCGGGTCACGAGATGCAGCGTTTGACCGCTGCGGAAATGCTCGAGTACTGGCGACTGCACGATCGGCGCTTCGGAGACATCGACTACGGCCGTGACCCGGAGGGGCTTTCGAATATCTGCACGCCCGGACAGCCAATCTGGCTCGGGCGCTACTATGGCCGCTTTCAACGACTCGTCTACGAGAGACTTCTGGGCTTGACCCCGGAACCAGAACCCGACAGCCGCGCACTGGACGTCGGCTGTGGAGCCGCTCGTTGGTGCGTCCTTCTCGCCGACCGCGGATACAGGGTCACCGGCATCGATCTCCAGCCGACCCTGGTCGCGGACAACCGCCGGCGCTTTCCGGAGATCGAGTTCGTCCAAGGCCTGCTCCAAGAGTTCGCGTCCGCCGAGCCTTTCGATCTCGTCTCGTCCGTCACGGTGCTCCAGCATCTGCCGTTCACGGAGCAAGCACGCGCTGTCGCCCGCCTCCGCGCCCTCACGGCCCCCGGAGGTCACGCGATCGTCCTCGAGAACGTTCGTCACCAAACGCCGAACCACTTCTCCCACACGGTCGCCGGCTGGAGGTCTCTGTTCGAGAATGCGGGCTTTCGCACACTCACCGCCGAGACGTACAACTTCAGCCTCGCGCTCCGGCTCCTCGGCCGTTTCCGAGCGTTCCTCCCCGCCTCCGAGCAGGGCGCAGAGACGGACGCCACAGTCGACTCGATCGTCACCAGGCAACGAGACGGCGAGCTCCGACGATCACCCTTCCGCGCGTTCCTCGGGCTCGGCCACCGCTCTCTCCTGCGGCTCGCTGTCACCGTGGACTCTCGGGTGGAGCCACTTCTCGTCGGGCGGCGGCCGTTGTTCGCCCCCACGAACTGCGGTTTTCTCTTCCAGGCGCTGTAGAGGAGAGCGGACCTGCACACGGCACGAGCACGACCACGCCTGCGCCGCTGGGCACGCCGGGTGCTACGGCGTGCCCTCCGTCCCGTGGTGGCGCTCGTCGGTGTGCCGCTGTCGTCACCGATCGAGCTGCTTATTCGGCACTCGTCGCGGCGAGTGGGAGTCGCGCTCATCTACCACAGCGTCGATCCGGTGCAGGGAGAACCCGAGCGTGAGCTCGTGCCCCCGCACGGGTCAGGGCTCTTCGAGGCCCAGGTCCTTCACCTGACGCGGCGATACCGAGTAGTGCCGGCGGATCGCTTGCTCCAGAGCGTCATGGAGCGCAAGCGCGGAGACCGATTTCCGGTGGCCATCACGTTCGACGACGACCTCCAATGCCACGAGGACGTCGTCTTGCCCATCCTCCTCCGTGCCGGGGCGACCGCTACGTTCTTCTTGAGCGGTTCATCGCTCGAAAGGCCCTTCGCCTTTTGGTGGGAGCGACTCCAGCGGGCGATGGACAGCTTCCCTGCGACGCTCGAAACGAGCCCGTCGCGGCTCGTAGCCGACCGAGCGACACTGTCCATCCACGAAATCGGGAGGATTATCGAGCGCATGTCGCCGGCGGAGCGAGACGTCACGTCGGCCGCGCTCGCCGAGAGCGTCGGGCCCGATCCGCCCGGGTCCGGACTTCGGGCCAAGGGCGTCCGGGCTCTTCACGATCAAGGAATGGGAATCGGCTTTCACACTTTGAGACACGATCCGCTCCCTTCGCTCGATGCCGACGCGCTCGAGCGGGCACTGACGTCGGGGCGTGACGAGCTCGAGGCGATCACGGGAAGGAAGCTGACGACGATTGCCTATCCCCACGGTCACGTGGACTCCCGCGTCGCTGCCGCTGCGCGGTCGGCCGGGTTCGAGCTCGGATTCACGACGAGGATTCAGCCGGTCCACCCGAGCTCGGATCCGCTACTGCTCGGCCGCTTGAGCCCCTCCTACAAGTCGATTGGGCACTTCGCGGTCCAACTCTTGTGGCTCGTCATCCGACGGCGTTACCAATAGCGGCTCAGCCAATCAGGCTCCACGGCGGTGCGCTCGCCGCTCGGCACGTAGCGAGGGACCCTCGAGACGAGTCGCGTACCGAATCCCATGGCTGGCTGCCCGAGCAGAACCCCGGGAATACGCACGAGGTTGCCGACGTCATGGCCCCTCCACGCACCCCGGAACAACGCCCGAGAGGCGGCAAGCCGCCTGCCGGCCCGCACGTGCCCGCCTGCGACCCACCGCGCAAAGAGGGCATGATCGAAACCGGCGCCGAGGTCGGCGGCGATTCGCCGGTGTTTGCGGACGAGATAGTCGAACTCCTCGAAGACGTCGCGCCGATCCGTGAGCAACATGCTCGCCTGGTGACCCACGCAGCCGACGAGCACCTCTGTACACAGCGCGGCGGGCGCTGAGTCTGCCAATCGAATCCAGAGGTCCCAATCTGCGAGCTGGAACAGTTGCTCGTCGAACCTTCCGAGGTCACGTAGTACGTCCGCGCGCACGACGACGTTCGAGCAGCCTCCCCACATGACGTTCCGGCGCAGGAGCTGGGACCGCAGGGTGGATGGATTCGGCGGCGCATGTCCGAAGAGGAACCGCTTCCGCTCGTCGAGCGCAACCGACGCACCGTAAACGAACGATGCTCCCTGAAAGGTCGCTGCATCGATCTGCGTACGGAGCTTGCGGGGTGACCAGATGTCGTCGTCGTCGAGGAATGCGATCCATGCACCCCGAGCTGCGTCGACCCCGGCGTTTCGCGCTCTGGCGACACCGAGCGACCGGTCGTTTCGGACTACACGGAGTCGTGGCTCGCCAAGGTCTGCGAGCCAGCTTGCCGTCCCATCGACAGAGCCGTCGTCCACGACGACGATCTCGTGGTCCACCTCCTCCTGGCTCGAGGCCGCCCGTAACGCCGCATCGAGCAATACGGGCCAGCGATTCTTCGTCGGGATCACCACGGTTACCTCGCAACGCGCGCTGACAGGGGTCATTGCGCTCAGTCGGAGCGTCGCTCGGCCACGACAACGACGTAGGCGGCAAGGTTTCTCAGACCGAGCGCTCGCACGACGAGCTCGTAGAGTGCGCTCAGGGCGAACAACGGGAAGAAGAACGCGTAATACGGAGACTGGAAGTAGTCTCCCTTCCTCTGTGGCAGACATGCTCCAAGCCACCGAGACCCCTGTCGGTTCGCGGATACGAACGCAGCTCCAAGGGCACGCGCCTGTCTCATCCTCGTCTGCCTACCACGCCGACACCCTGCATGCGAATGAAGACCGCCGTTGCAACGACCAAGCTCGCGAGCATGGCTGCAACCCCGCCGACCGGCCCCCAAGTTTCGAGCAGCGCCCACCCAATCGCCACGAAGACCAGTGCTCCCGCGGCGTGCCCTGCGAAGATTCCATGCGTCATGCCTCGAGCGCTGAGCACGGCAACGCCAACGGTGGAGATGGAGAGCGCAGCGTAGTAGATCGCGAAGACCACGACGACGTCTGAATAGCGGCCGTACTCGGATCCATAGACGAACTCGAGAAGTTGCTCGGAGAAGAGCGCCGTCAGCACGCTGTAGGTCAGGACGACCGGAACGATCGCAGAGAAACTCCACCGCACCTTCCGCTCGAGCCCGCCGGAACGCCGTAGCTCCCCGGCGAAGACGATGGGCAGGTAGCTGCTGAAGAACGCAAGAAAAGCGGCGTTCGGGCCGAGCAGCGTCTGGCCTGCCTTGAGTGCACCGCTTGCGACGGCACCGAGCATCGCCGCGGCAAGGTAGTAGACGAATTGGGTCGAGAACCATTGACCGACCTCGGCCAACCCGAGCCATCGGCCGAACCGCCAGCTCACCGTGAGCGACGCCGAGTCGAGGCTGCCGGACAGAGCGGTACGCACCTGTCGAAGCGACGCGACGGCCCCTACAGCAAACGCAACGGCAAGAACGACGAACACCCGCGTCACGGTGAGAAGGTCGAGTCTCCAAAGAGCCACGAGCGCAGCGACACTGCCTCCATAGCTCAAGACGTCGCTTACGAGAGCTCCCCCCAGACGCCGCTCCGTGTAGAGAACTCGCCGGCCGAACTCCTGCAGCTGCCACGACACGAGTGCGAATGCAAGCGCTACCAGCGGGAGCGCACGGGCGGAGCCCGCAAGCCCGGCAATGCCCGCAGCCAGGAGACATACGGCGCCGAGGCAACCCGTGACGACGAGCTGCGCGGCGGCTGCTGTGGTCGTGTAATTCGCGTACGCGGCGTCACGCCGGACGACCGCGAGCACGTTATGCGGCCGCGTGATGAGCGCCGCTTGGAAGGTCAGTGCCGTAAGGATGACCGTGAACGCGAGAACGAAGAACCCGAACTCGGACGGGGATACAGCTCGGGCGACGACGACGATCGTGACGAAGTTTGCGCCGGACGCGAGTGCCTGATCGCAAAGCCCAGCCAGCTCGGGCCGAGCAAGCGCCGCGAGGCGGTAGCTGCCCGACTCGGCACTTGGAACCGGGTTCTGTTCCAGGTTCAGCCGCCCAGCCGCCCAGCCGCCTCCAACGAGGTGACCCGGGCCTTGGGATCCGACACGACGCCGTGCGACGCAACGCGGTGAAGAAGCTCCGAGAATCGCTCGCCGACCTCCGACCAACCGAACAACTCCGCCGCCTTCGGCCCGCGGCGCGCGAGCTCGTCTCGAAGGGCAGAATCGGTGAGGACCCGCGTCAATGCCGCGCTCCAGGAGGCGGCCTCCGAGGGGCGAGACACGAGGAGCGCGGCGTCGCCGGCGATCTCTCTCAGGGACGGAATGTCGCTCGCGACCACGGGTGTCCCGCTCTTCATCGCCTCCAGCACGGGCAGTCCGAAGCCCTCGTAGAGGCTCGGGAGCGCAATTGCGACAGCACCACGATAGAGGGCCGTGAGCCTTTCAGGCTCGACAAACCCAAGGTGGCGTACACGGTGGCCCAAGCCAAGGCGAGCAATCTGGCGTGCCAATGCTCTTGAGGCATGGCTCTCGGTGGGCCCGACGATGACCAGGTCGGCCCCGATCTCCGGTCCCAGACCCGCGATTGCATCGACCAACGTGGCCACGTTCTTGCGCGGCTCGAGCGAGCCCACGTAGAGCAGGAAAGGTCTGCCCTCGCTCGCCGGATCGGGGGCCCTCGGAGCGAGGAGCTGAGGTCCTTCGCCTATCACCACACAACGTCGCGGATCGGTCGACGTCGTCGCGAGAAGGTCCCGGAGCGTCGCATCGCTGACGCAGACGACCGCCGAGGCGAGCCGGCAGGCCCAGGGCAGGAATGTGCGGTACCGGAGCCTCTTTGGCAGCGAGTAGAACCTCGGGGCCACGAGGGGTCCTACATCGTGCACGACGACGACAGTAGGTACCGGGAGTCGTCGAACCGGCAGCTGGGGAACCGGCGTGAGCGTGACGTCGACATTCAAAGAAGCTGCCAGAGAGGCGAGGTTCCTCTCGCGCCAGAGCGCGCGCCAGACGATGCCCTGCGTTCTCGGTGGCACCAGGACGAGCTGCATCGGACCCAGCTCGACCAGCTCGGGGATGCTCGTCACGACGACGAGATTGAGCTCGGGACGGGCAGAAAGCGCGTCGATGAGACCGACGGTGTAGGTCTGTATCCCACCCCGACCCGGGGTCGTCGCGTCGACCAGCACGTCGAGCGGCCGGACTGAGTGCAGGCTGCTCGGCGCGCCGAGGGATGCATTTACACCTGGCGCACGCACCGGCGCTTCTGGACGACTCATCAGCGAGACGGCAGTCCGCTTACGGCGCAGCGCCTGGCACAACGTCCGCCGCGGTACCAGCTCGACCCGCATGTCGTCAGGTATTCCCGCCACGCGGCTGGAAGCGACAAGAAAGCGCGTGTAGCGCCACGTCCGCAAGGCAGCCGCTCGTCCGCGAATCGGAGCCGTGCCGCTCCCCGAAAAAACCTGGACGCTGGCGTGACCGATCTCCGTCACGAAACGAAATGCGCGTGCACGGGGACCTCGGGGGCCGTGCAAGCGAAAGAGCGCCCTGCGATTTCGGGCCACCAGAAACGCCTTCAGCCAGGATCCTTCACCCGTCGATGCGGAACCCTCGTGGAGGGCGAAGGCACCCGGTACGACTAGCGCGCGGAAGCCCTTCTTACGGAAGCGCCAAGCGACGTCGACGTCCTCCATGTAGGCGAAGTAGAGCGGCTCCAATCCTCCAACTGCCTCGAGCGCGGTTCGTCGCATCAAGCAGCCGCTCGTACTCGGCCCGAAGACGTCGGTGAGCCCGGCAAGGGCCACAGCCCTGAGGCCGGCCTCGCTCTCTGCGGGAATTCCGATCTCGTCCACCTCGATGCCGCGGCTGTTGACGACGTCTGGATTGGCGGCGTAGCGGATGTCCGGCACCAGACATGCAACGTCCTCGTCGACGGTCCGAGCCGCGGCGAGCATCTTTCCGACGAACTCCTCGGATACGGTCAGATCCGGGTTGGCCAGCAGGACCCATGCGCTCCGAGAGAGTTCGATTCCCTGCGACGCCGCCACGACGTAGCCCGCGTTGATGGGGTTCTCGACGATCGTGGTCGCGCCCGCGCGAGCCGCGACCGCTATCGAATCGTCCGTTGACGAGTTGTCGACGACGACGATCTCGACCGTCGCGTTGGCCCTGGCCGCGGATCGGCGAAGCGACCCGAGCGACGCGGGCAGCGATCTGGCCGAGTTCCACGAGACGACGACCGCTGAGATCTCGGGAGAGCTCACACGAGCTCCAGCGTTCGCCGCCGCACAGGCGGCGGACCGTGGCGGAGATTGAGCGCAGCGAGGTAGGCCTTGTGGAGGACCGCTCCTTGCCGCTCGACGGTGAAGCGATCTCGAACCCGAGCGAAAGCTGAGCGAGCAAGCCGGTCCCGAAGATCGGAATCACGGTGCAGGCGGACGATCCAGTCGGCGAAGGCACGCGGGCTCCTCTCGTCGACGAGAATTCCAGTCTCGAGGTGATCGATCTGCTCGACGAGGCCACCCACCCGTGCTGCCACCACGGGTACCCCGGCAGCCATCGCCTCGAGGCTCGTCAGGGGAAACGCATCCTGGCGCGACGGGAGCACGAGCATCTCCCAGCGGTCGAGGCCGTCGTTGGCCGGCCTGCGTCCGAGCAGGCGCACGGGATCACCCGATTCGGGCGAACGGGCTAGCGCCGAGATGCGGCGCGCGAACTCGACGTCTTCGTCCAGGCCCGACTGTCCGATGTGCTCGAAGCGAAGATCGGAGGAGGACTCCAGCGCGAGGGCAGCCGCCTCGAGGTAGACGTCGGTTCCCTTCGTCTCGCAGATCGTCCCGATCGACCCGACGATGGCGGGCGACGATGGTCGTCGCTGCCCGTCGTACGGCGGCACCCCGTTGTAGGCGACGAGTACGGGCTTCTCTCCCGCGTGCCGCCTCACGACCTCCGCGACGGCCTCCGAGACGGCAACGAGAACGTCCGCGGTAATCGCGGCCGCGCGGAGGGTGAGGCTCGTCTTCGCGCCCGGGCGCGGAAGCTCGTGCACATGAACCACCACCGGCAGACCGAGGCTACGCGCGACCCTCGCCTCGGGAAGCGTGCGCAACGTGTTCGCGTGCACGACATGGGGACGCGCGCGGACGAGCGCGCGTCTGAAGGCACGGAGATATGCCGGGGATTCCCGCAGGCGCGCGAGAACGCCCGGGTGCGCTCGCCATCCGCGCGCGCTGTACCGAATGGGCTTGGAACGGTACGCCCGCACCGACATCGCATCACCGATCTCGTCGAGCAAGGGCCCCTCGCCGGGGAACCAGCCAGAGGCCGTCCAGCCGTAACCGCGAAGAGGACCTAAAGCATGCAGGACCGACCTACCGGCACCCAATGCCTCGGACTCGTGGAAGACGACGAGCGTGCGAAGGAATCCCGCTGGAGGACGAGCCGGCGCTAGCACTGGCGCCTACCCGCCCCGAACGACGTCGGTCCGGTCGCGACCAGGCGGACGGCGCGATCGCGCGCCTGGCCGAGCCAGGGCTCGCGCCGCCATGCGCCCGCTGTCCATGGCGTGATCCATGTTGAAGTACTGCCATTCACCGAATCGGCCCGCGGGTCGGATCCCCAGCTCGGCGAGCCACGATCGGATCGTTTCGACGTTGGTCGCGTGGTCGCGGTCGTAGATGACGTAGGCCGGCAGGATCTCCTCGGTATGGACGAGCTCGATCCGATCGTCCGCGTGCAGGACGCCGCCCTTCGTCAGCGCCTGGACGGCCCGCTCGACGATGTGCTCTCGATCGAGCGGCAGCGTGTCGGAGAAGGCGATCTCCATCGATATCGAGCTCTTTCCCGGCGGCACGTTCTCAGGCGTGAAGTTTCCGGGGAAGGACAGCCGGTGGAAGGGGAATCCGTCCTCGTAGTAGTACACCCAGTGCTTGTCGGAGATGGCCGCGCGGTCGATACCGAGATTGACGCAGCAGATCCCCTGATAGCGCAACCCCTGGCACGCGCTGCGAACGCTGGGTGGGAGGTCGGACACGAGCGAGCCGACCTGGTGAAGCGGCAGCGTGTAGATCATTCGATCGAAGGCGACGTGCTCCCCGTCTCGGAAGACGACGCTGCGCGCAGAAAGGTCGATGCGCTCGACCTCTCGTCCGAGCCGGACGTTGGCCACCCGTTCGCCGAGCGCTCGTGGCAGCGCTTCGATGCCGCCCCGCTTCGGGTACCAGAAGTGGGCCGTCGCACCAACCTGGTCCACGTCGTCAGTGAGCGCGCCGGCGATGATTCGGCTCACGTCGGGCGTCGGGACCCGCCGCTCGATCCAGGCGAAGTCCATCTCACTCGGCTCGACGGTCCAGACCTTGCGTGCGTAGGGGATCATCAGGTGCTCGGCGATCCCGTCGCCGAAGAACCCTCGCATCCACTCCTCGTAGTCTCGGGGCTGGAACTCGCCCTTGGCGCGGCGCTCGACAGCCGCGACGAGCCCGGTGAGGCACTCCAGCACGAGATCGGTCGGAAGCCCGTGCAGGTGCGCCTGGAACGGAAAACGCGTGTACGAAGCGGTCGCGTGGTGATAGATGAAGGCCTCACGCGCCTGAGCGGTGAAGTTCGTTCCGAGGAGGTCACGTATGAGCGCTCCGATCTCGGGATCTGCGGCGAAGAGGATGTGCGGACCGAAGTCGAACGTGTAGCCGTCGAGCTCGATCGAGCGAGCGTGGCCTCCCACGCGGTCCTCGCGCTCGTAGGTCTGCCAGTCGGTCTCGCCGAGTTCCTGCAACGTGTACGCGGCGGTAAGACCGGCGAGCCCCGCGCCGAGAATGACGTCCTGGTGATCACTCATGGTCAGGCTCCGTCGAGTGAAGGCGGCGTGAGCGAGCGGCCACGGCCCCTCGTGGGAGCTCGGCAAAGCGTAATGATGTCTCGTCGAACACGGTTCCGCTGATCCCGCTCACACATCGGCACTCTCCAACTCGAGCCTGAATCCTTCAGCACGCACGCTGAACCTCGGACGCCGGCGACTGTAGCTGCCGAGAGGCAGAGAACCGGGCTCGGTCCTGCTCGCGGAGCAGGCTTCGAGGAGTCATCGTCGTGTCAGGAACCGATACGAACGGCGAGCAGTAAGCATCAACCCCATCGCCGCGAAACGCGGAAGCGCCGAAAGCCCTGTCCTGGGGTGGAGCGCGACCGCGCGCCGAACATGAGCGAAGGACGCCCGGTACTCACGCCGGACGGTGGCGAGTCGACTTGCGGCGAAGAGATGGGAGAGCGCCAGCGCACGTCGGTGGAGCGGCTCGCTTCGCTGATCGGGGTGCCGTTCGAAGTAGCGGTCGACGACCGAGCGATAGCCACGGATGGCCTCCTCGGGGTTGCGGCTACTCATGTCCGGGTGCAGCCGATAGTGCGTCGCGATGCGTCGATCGCCCCGCACGGGCGCTCGCTCGAACGCCCGCAACGAGTAGTCCCAGTCCTCGGAGACCACGAGCGAGGGCTCCCACGGACCGATCTCCTCGACGACGGAACGTGGAAAGAGCAACGAGTGAATCGTCATGTCGAAGCGATTGAGGAGGCAGCTCTCCGCGACGTTCCCCTGCAGAGTCGACCCGATCAGTGAGAGTGGACGGAGCTCCTCGTCGCAGGCGAGGGTCGCGCCGTACGCGATCACACGAACCTTGCCATGTGTGATCGCCAGGAGGTGCGAGGTGCTGTCCGGGAGGATCACGTCGTCAGAGTCGACAAAGCGGAAGTACTCGCCGCGCGCGACCTCGATTCCCGCGTTCCGCGCACTCGACACCCGTCCGTGAGGGACGCGCACCAAACGCATCCGGTCGTCGTCCAGCCCCTCGAGGAGCTCCTCGACGGCGGTGTCCGAGCCGTCATCGACGACGATGAGCTCGATCTCGCACCCCACTTGACCGAGTGCGCTCAGTACCGACTGCCGTAGCCAAGCCGGTTTCGGGTTCCAGACCGGCATCACCAGACTGACGAGTGGCGCCCCTCGCCTGGCCGTGTTCTTGCGCTCCAGGCTCATGACGGGAGTGAGCGTACTCTGCTCGTCCTCGGCCTCCTCCGCGGAGTTGACGGCGCGGCAGGTTACGGCTAGACAACGAGGGAATGATGTCCGACTCGACGACCCGGGCTTCGCACCCGCTGCTTCCAGACGACGTCGAGCGGATCACCGCCGGCGTCGAGGGGTGGTTCGGAAAGGACGAGGGCAGGCTGCTCTATGAGCTCGCCCGGGATGCCGATCCCGCCGGCTGCATCGTCGAGATCGGAAGCTGGCAGGGCAAGTCGACCATCTGGCTCGCCGCCGGTGCACGCTCGGGTCGCGGGGCGCGCGTCGTCTCCATCGACCCGCACATCGGTACGGAGCTACGCGAGGAGGGGGAGACCACCGAGCCGGCCTTGCGCGCGAACCTCGCTCGCTCGGGCCTGGATGACTTCGTCGAGGTCATCGTCGCCACGTCGGCGGAGGCCGCCGCATCGTGGTCGCGTCCGGTTTCGCTTCTGTGGATCGACGGCGATCACAGCTACGAAGGCGCCCTTCGCGACGTCGATCTGTGGGAGCCGCACTTGCTCCCCGAGGCGACCATCGCGCTCCACGACACATTCGTAATGGACGGCCCCGAGCAGGTCGTCCGGAGGCGCCTGATCGCTTCCAAGGGATACACGGCCTTCGCACACGCCCAAACCACCACCGCCGCACGACGCTGCGGCCCTCTCTCGCTGCGGGCGGCATTGTCCCGGCGCGTGGGATTGGCTCGGCGCTCGCTGTACGGCGTGCGGCTCCGGGCCTACGACGGCAACCGATACGGGTTCCGGACGATACGCGACGTCTTCGAGCGCGGCTGAGCCAGGTCGAGCAGCCCGCCCGCGACAGCGCCGTCAGGGCTGCTTGAACACCCGCCACCCCCGCACGAGGCCGACTGGAAGCCCACGCAGGATGCCCTGACGCCAGTCCGGCTCCGGCGGGCGTCCGGCGTCGTCCGTCAGCGGCCCGCCCCCAGCCAGCGATAACATCGCTCGTAGTCGTTGGCGGCCGGGCGGATCGGCTCGTCGAACCGAGGCGAACTCGGACACGACGTCGATCACGTCCCGTTCTTGCCCTAGTCGACAACCAACACCTGAGTGCACGCGGGCAGCAGGCGACGCCGTGTCACGAGGTGGCCGCAAGGCAGGGCTGCCCAGCCTTCGTGCGGTCGCGAAGGAGACCGCACAACCGCGGCGCTCATGAGACGGGGTCGGCCGGAGCGTGCGTCTGGACGCCCCACGATACGTCCGGACGGACGAGCCCGTGATGCGCTTCCGACTGGTCCAGCGGAAGGGGCAGAAGCGTGAACTCGAGCACTTCCGCCCGAACGAAGTTCTGGTGCAGTGTGCCGATCCAGACGCCGACGACGTACCGGCCCGCATCGAGGATCGGCGGCACAGTGAGATAAACGTCATGGCGAGCCGGCGGCCCTGCGAGAGCGCCTGCAAATGATCCGTCGGAGACGTGCTCGTACACGAGGCGCGCGCCGTTTCGGTCGAGGACGTAGAACGCAGCGTCGAGCCCGTGAACACGTTCCTCCGTAGTTAAGTGCAGACGCAGAACGAGCGTCTCGTCACGTCGCGCGGTTTGCACCGGATCACCGCTTCCGTCGAGGACAGCGACCGACACGTCACGGATGGGACCACCCGACGCGACAGGAGCTGGCTGATGCGAGGCGTGGCCGGCGACCGAGCTCAGGTACTGGTCGAGCACCTCGAGCGCGGGCCCGACCGCGAGCGGCCGCCCCTCGTCGAGCCAGATCGCATGCCGGCACATGCGCCCGACCACGCCGGAGTCGTGACTGACGAAAAGCACGGTTCGCCCCTCACGTCCGAACTCCGACACGCGGCTCAAGCAGCGCTCTCGGAACTCGGCATCCCCCACGGCGAGCACCTCGTCGACGATCAGAACGTCCGGATCGACGTGGGCTGCGACCGCGAAGGCGAGCCGCAGGTACATACCCGATGAGTAGCGCTTGAGCGGAGTCTCGAGAAAGCGTTCAACCCCGGAGAACTCGACGATGTCGTCGTACCGGCGCTTGATCTCACGCCGTGACATGCCGAGCACCACACCGTTCAGAAAGATGTTCTCTCGCCCTGTGAGCTCGGGGTGGAAGCCGGTTCCGACCTCTAGTAGCGCTCCCACTCGTCCGCGCACGCGCACGACGCCGGTCGTAGGCCGGACGATCCCCGCGACGGTCTTCAAGAACGTCGTCTTGCCGGCGCCGTTACGGCCGACGATGCCGACGACGTCTCCCTCGTCGATCTCGAGGTCGATCTCCCGGAGCGCCCACACCTCGCGTCTCTCCAGGTCGAATGCCCGACGGCGAAGGCGGCCGTCGAGCTTCTCCCGAAGCGTCGCATATCCACCCTCGCCCAAGCGGTAACGCTTACCGAGCTTCTCTGCCTGGATTACGACGGCCATCAGATCAGATCCGCAAACCGGCGTTCTGCGCGGAGGAAGAAGACGAGCCCGCTCGCGAGTAGAGCGACGACCGCGGCGACCGAGACCAGGCTCTCGCCGGGGCTCGGCGGCGGGCCGTCGAGCAGCGACCACCGGAAGCCATCGAGCACTGTCACCATCGGATTCAACGCGTAGACATATCTCCACGCGCCCTCGACGAGCGAGCTGGCGTAGACGACCGGGCTTGCGAAGAGCCAGACCTGCACGAGAAAGGCCAGAGTGTGGCGCACGTCTCGGTACTGGACGTTCAAGGCGGACAACCATAGGCCGGCTCCGAGAACGACGAGGACGCAGGCGATGATCCAGACCGGAAGGAGCACGATCGCCGGGGTCGGGACGATGCCGTAGGCCGCGATGACGACCGCGAGCACGGACAAAGAGACGAGGAGATCAAGGAGTCCGGGTAGCGCGAGAGCAAGGGGAAGCACCGCCGCCGGAAAGTGCGTCTTGGTGACGAGGTCGCGGTTCTGAACGAGGCTCTGCGCGACCGAGTTCAGCGCTCCGGAGAAGTACGTCCACAGAACCACTCCCGCATAGACGAAGACTGCGTACGGAAGGTTTTCGCTGGGCAGCTTCGCGAGCCGGCCGAACATGACGGTGAAGATGGCCGCAGCAGTCAGTGGCTGGAGCACCACCCAGGCGACGCCGAGAATCGTCTGCTTGTAGCGAACCTTGACGTCGCGAAGCGCCAGCACGAGCGCGAGCTCGCGAAACCTCCAGAGCCTGCCGAGCTCGAGCCTCGGCAGCCAGCCGGTCGGCGCCCTGTTCTCCGTCCAGACGCGAGCTGCTGCCGCTGGCGACTGCGGCGAAGAGTTGGGCTTCTCGCCGGCCGATGCTGTCAGCTCGGTGTCGATCGGGTGGTCGATGCTCGCGGGGCGATCCAGCCTCGCCGCCTCTCTCAGTACGCGCCGTGGCCCTTGACCAGTGTCCACGCGGTCTTTCCGAGAACGGCCAGGTCGAGCTTCAGAGACCAGCCGCGAACGTACGCGATGTCGAGCCGAACACGTTCCTCGAACACGTTTCGCGAGCGGCCGTTGATCTGCCAATAGCCGGTCATGCCCGGCCTGAAGCTCAAGAGGGTCACGACATCTTCGCGGTAGCGGTCGAGATCCGCCTCCTCAACCGGCCGCGGACCCACCAGGCTCATGTCCCCGCGTAGTACGTTCCAGAGCTGGGGCAGCTCGTCGAGTGAGGTGCGCCGCAGGAATCTTCCGAACGGCGTCACCCGTGGGTCGGCTTTCAGCTTAAGCGTCCGATCGTATTCGTCGCGCGCGGCTGGATCTTCGAGGATGCGCTTCAACTCGCTCAGCGCCGCGTCTCCACCGTACCCCTCGCCGACGCTGTACTCGAGGTACATGGTGCGGAACTTGGCCAAGCGAAACAGCTTGCCGTTCAGTCCGACGCGGTCCTGCTTGTAGAAGACCGGTCCACGAGATTCGAGCTTGACGCGACCGGCGATGAAGGCGAGCAGCGGCGCGGCGAGGATCAGGCCGATCGCGGCGAGGACGATGTCGAGCGACCGCTTGATCCAGAGCGACGAACGCCACAGCTGAGCCGGTGGCAGGCCGATGAGCGGGAACCCCTCGAGGGTATGCAGCTGAGCTCGGGGGTCAACCGCCGCGAAGAGCCTCGGCACGATGTCGACCTGAACTCTCATCTCCTTCGTTCGGCGCACGAGCTCGATCGCCTCGCTTACCGGACGATCGAAGAAGGCGACCACGACCCGCTCGACGTCGTTCCTCAGAACGATCTCGGGCAGCTCCTCGGGCGGCCCAAGAACGTTCAAGCCGCCGACGACCCCCGCACCCCTAGCCGACGCCGAGTCGATGAAGCCCACGAGTTGCACGCCGTATTCCGGGTGATCGAGGATCTTCCGCCCCACGAGCTTGGCGACGGCGTCGACCCCTACGATCACGGTGTTCTGCACGTACGCCTTCCTCGTTCGGGCGAAAGCCCGTGCAGCAACGCGCGCGAGCGCGACTAGAACGATCGCGAGCACCCAGAACGTAAGGAGCTTCGACGGATACGGCTCTGCGATCTTGGTGACCCATGAGATCGCGAAGAAGAGGAACGTGCCTACTGTGACGAGGTGAAACACACCGACGAGATCGTCCAGCGTCGAGTGACTCGCGCGTTCCTCATCGCGGTCGTAGAGTCCGTGCAGCCGTGCGAGCAGCACCCAGCCGGGGAGGGTGACGAGGAAGAGGAGTACCTCGTGCTCGACACCGACGGGGTCGGTAGGGCCGATTCTGTTCCGGAACAACATGATGGCGAGCACGAAGGCCAGCCCGAGCCCGGCGACGTCGGCGAGCACGAGCATCCGGCGAACGAGCCACCCTCGACGATGTCGTCCGATGGCCTGCGATGCAGGAAGCTTGGCGGCTCTCCGCCAGATCCGAGCACGACTGGCCCCCGCAACCAATGGAGCGGACGTCATGCGCTTCATCCGACGCGCTCCGGCTCCGAGGCATGCGTGCCCGACCGCGGGCTCGCGGGAACGCCTCGCACAACGGTTCGTCCCTCTCTTCCCTCAGTGAGGACGAAGCCGAGCATCGCCGGCGGCCACGCAGCGATTGCACGGCGAGCCTCGGCGAGCGTTGGACCCCGAGCAGCCCGAGCGCCCACGACGAGAAGGATTGCGTCGACGCAAGCGCTGAGGGCGGCGGCGTCCGGTGCCTCGAGCAGGGGGGGCACGTCGACGAGCACCACGTCACTGCGATTTTCGAGGTCGCCGAAGACGGTGGCGACTTGGCTCGAGCTGAGGAGCTCCGCAGGATGGACCGCGGCCGGCGGACCCGAGCCGACGATCTCGAGCAGCGCGCCAGGGGCGTTTCGGCCGTTCGAGTCGACGTGCGACCGTCCCGTAGCCGTGTCCTCCAACGGGATGGTTACGAGGGCGGCGGTCAGGTCGCATTCGCCTCGAATGACGCTCGTCATCCCCAGGTGGCGATCGACACCCGTGAGCCGGGTGATCGCCGTTGTCCGGAGATCGAGGTCGACGAGCGTCACGTGACGTCCGCTGCGGGCGAGCGAGACCGCGAGCTGCAGGGCGCATTCGCTCTTCCCCTCCCCCGAGCCGGGGCTCGTGACCATGATCGTGCGGGCGCCCAGCCGGGCGTTGGCGAGGTCGAAGCTCGCTCGCAGCGCATGCGCAGCGTCGGCCTCGCGGCCCGCCGCGTCATCGAGAGCCAGCGGAGCTCCACCGCGGTCTTCGAGCGTCTGGCGGCCGAGGTACTGGCCGTCGAGCAGCGCCTCGAACTCCTCCCTCCTGCGAGGTCTGGTACTGAGGCTTTCGAAGAGAAAGACGAGAACGAGGCCGACGACGAGGCCCGCCGCGATGGCGATGGCGGCATTGCGCGTCGGCCGTGACCCGATCTCCGTGGCGTCTCCCGGGCGGTCCGCTCGCACAACGGAGAGGTTCGACAAACGAAGCGCCTGCAGCGACTGGAGCTGCTGCTCGCGGTCGGCCAGCCGCACGTACAGCGGGGACCCGGTGTTGCCATCCGCCTCGAGCTGCTCGATCTGATCTCTTAGTCGGTCCAACGTGGGAGCGAGGCCCAAGGTGTCGAGTCCCCGTCGGTAGGCGACAAACTCGCGCGCGTACGCGCTCGCGAGCCGTGCAGCGCGGGCGGGATCTTCATCGGACACCTGGAAACGCAGAATGTCCGCGAGAGGAAAGACGCTCGATCGGGCACGGAGGGTGGACGTGGCGATCTGCCCTGCGTTCGCGGCCTTCAAGACGCGCTCCAGCACAAGGGGGATCCGAGCGAGCCTCGCATGCGTCTGCATCGTGCGATCGGCGTTGTCGAGAGCAGGCGTCTGACCGACGAGGCTCGTGGAGGCCAGCTCCTGCCGGTTGACGAAGACATCGGCTGACGCCCGGTACTCGGCGGTTTGCCTGAGCGTCGCGACGATGGTCACCAGGAGGATGACGACCACAGGCGCGAGAAAGACCCACTTCCTTCGCCAGAGCGGCTGCAGGTAGTAACGCAGCGTCGACACGCCGTCGGGTGGGTGGTCTTCCGACCGAAAATTGTCGTCTCGCACCGCAGTCTGCATGCAGTCCTCATCCTCGGAAAAATGATCCCCAGCCACTATCTCCCACTACAGAGATAAGACGACTCCGCCCGAAAAGTACAGTGTGCCTCAAGAACAGACTTCGAAGCGCCGCGGGGGCCGAGCTCCCAAGCGATCAGCTGGACTTCATGAATATTCCTCTCAGCTGGCTACGCTTGGAACGATGCTCGAACCAAATCGTTCGTTGACCTTTTCGGCCTCGGGGGCTCTCGGTCAGGCGCTGCTTGCGATTGCAGTTGGCGCTCTGGCGGTGACCACTTCGGCGTACGCCGTCGTCTCGCCTGACCCGCTGCTGCTCACGTTGTTGTATCTAGTGATTGCGCTATCGCTTGCATCCGCGCTCACACCACAGCTCTTTATTGCCGCGTCGATACTCGTCTTCGCCATCTCCACCGCCGCCAGCGCGCCCGTGTTCCAGTCGGGGGCAGCGGTCTATGTCAGCGACGTCTTGGTCGCCTTGATCGCGTTTCGAGGCGCTTTACCACGAGACCGCGTGCCGCCGAGTCGTGCGCTCACCGGCCTGCCGACCGTGCTCTTTGCCGCGTGGGCGTTCGTGATGGTCATTGCCGCGCTCAGAGGCATGAATGCTGGAGTCGAGCTGGTCTCGGTCGTCCGAGGGGAAGTTGCGCTCGTCTATTGGCCCCTGCTCTACTTCGGTTACACGCGAATACTGCGCGAACGAGCGCTGAGGACATCCCTGCTCTGGCGGAATCTGGCCTACGTCGCGCTCGGCCTTGCAACGTGGATGTTCGTCGCCCGCGTGCTCGACCTGCCTTTCGACGACCCTGGCCTCGGACGCGTCCCGACGGGCGATGGGCAGGAGGTGCTGCGCAACTTCGGATTTGCCGGCGCGTTCGTCGTCTACCCCCTTCTCGCGCTCGCTGGAATCAGCGGCATGGCTCACGGGGGCGAACGCCGCAGGCAGTGGATCTTCCTCGCGACGATCGGCACCACCGCCACCCTGCTCACTCTGGTACGGGGTGGCATCCTCGCCCTCGCCTTGGGAGCTCTGGTCGTTCTCATGCTCCGACCGCGTGTCGTCGGCAGGAGCTCGCGGGTCGGGACGGTCATCCAGCTTGGACTTGCGATCGTCACGGTCGGGGTTGGCTTGATCGCGGTGAATCCTGAGCTCGGGCATGCAGTCGTGCAACGAGCGATTCCTCTCACTGATCAGGCCGAGGAAGCGGAGGCCAACGCTGAATATCGCCAGGAGGCAGTCGAGGCCGGACTCGAGGCCGCGCGGTCGCATCCGTTGGGCCTCGGAGTTCTCGACGTCGCTCGTCTCGATGCCGAGCAGATCGACAAGAACTACCTCGCTCACTCGGGCGTCGCCACGCTGCTTCTCTTCGGAGGATGGCCTGCGCTCCTCACCGCCCTGGCGCTGATCCTTGCTCTGCTCTGGCGCTCCTCCCAACTCCCTGCACCGACACCATGGCTTCATCCGATGTTCGTCGGAGCACTGACCCTCCTCACCGTCTACTCCGTCGGCGCGGCCGGCCTCGCTGGGGACACGTGGGTCATCCCACTCGGCGCGCTCGCGGTCGCGTTGCGCTTCGCGTTGGCATCGCAGGGAACCGCCGGCCCTCTGACCTACTCGGAACGAGCGTCGCGGAGGCTCGGCTAGTTGGCGCTCAGAGCTCGAAGCTGGTGACGCCCATCGCTGTTCCCGGCGACCGCCGTGCTCAGCCGAGGCTGCGATGAAGATCGCAGTCTTTGGGCTGGGCTACGTGGGCAGCGTCTCGGCGGCGTGTCTAGCCCGTCGTGGCCACGAGGTCGTCGGGGTGGACACGAATCCGGCGAAAGTTCAGCTGCTCGAGGCGGGAGCACCGCCGGTGCTCGAGCCCGGACTGGCCGCGCTGACGTCC
Organism: Gaiellaceae bacterium; assembly: GCA_051002595.1. Lineage (GTDB taxonomy): Bacteria > Actinomycetota > Thermoleophilia > Gaiellales > Gaiellaceae > GMQP-bins7. The sequence continues at coordinate 66,891 of JBPCMD010000069.1, read as the reverse complement.
ACCGAAACCGCCGCCGGAAGGCTCTCGGCGACGACCGACGCGGTCGCAGCGATCACCGCGAGCGAGATCTCCATCATCTGCGTGGGAACGCCGTCGGGGAGCAACGGCAGCCTGGGGCTCGACGCCGTCGAGCGAGTGGCGCGAACACTTGGGGAAGCACTGCCGTCATGCGCCAGCCGGCACACTGTCGTCGTCCGATCGACGGTGCTACCCGGAACGACCGAGCGAGTCGTGCTACCTCTCCTCGAGAGGGCATCGGGTCTGAAGGGCGGGATCGATTTCGGCATCGCGGTGAACCCTGAATTCCTCCGCGAGGGAACCGCGATCGCGGACTTCGACGATCCGCCGAAGACGGTGATCGGCGAGCTCGACGAGCGGAGCGGAAAGGCGGCAGCAGCGCTGTATCAAGGCCTCTCGGCGCCGATCTTCCGGGTTCCCTTGCGTGTGGCCGAGATGGCGAAGTACGTCGACAACGCGTTCCATGCGACGAAGGTCGCTTTCGCCAATGAGATCGGGGCGCTCTGTCGAGCGTTCGAGATCGACTCGCACGAGGTAATGGCGCCGTTCCTTGCCGATCGGAAGCTCAACATCTCCGAGGCATATCTGCGTCCAGGATTTGCGTTCGGCGGCTCTTGCCTACCCAAGGATCTTCGTGCACTGGTGCACGCGGCTCGACATGCGGATGTCGATGTGCCTCTCCTCGAGAGCGTTCTTCCGTCGAACACGCGTCACCTCGAGCGAACGGTTGATGCGGTTCTCTCGCTGGGACGACGCCGTGTGGGACTGTTCGGACTCGCGTTCAAGCCCGGAGTCGACGACCTGCGAGAGAGCCCGTTGGTCGCCCTTGCCGAAGTGCTCCTCGGCAAGGGATACGAGTTGAGAATCCACGATCCCGCTGTGTCCGTCGCGAAGCTGGTGGGCGCGAACCGGGAGTACATGCTGGAGCACCTGCCACATCTGACGGAGCTGCTCGTGGACGACCTCGGCGAAGTGCTCGACCATGCGGAGGTCTGCATCGTGGCCGCCGACTCTCCGGAAGCAGTCGCTGCGATCGCATCCGCCGGCGACAGACACGTCGTCGACCTTGTGCGCCTCCCAGATGCTGCGGAACGACGCCGCGAGGAGCGTTATGTCGGCGTTGCCTGGTAAAGCGCTCATCCTTGTCGAGAACCTCCCTGTCCCGTTCGACCGGCGCGTATGGCAAGAGGCTCGATCGCTAACGGAGGCTGGGTACGAGGTGACGGTCATCTGCCCCCAAGGTCGAGGCCGGGACACAGAACCTCATATCGTCCTCGACGGGGTCGACATCCATCGATACCCGCTCGACGCCGCAGGCGGCGGCGCCCTCTCGTATGCTCGAGAGTACGCGGCGGCGCTGTCGCGCACGGCTTCTCTCATTCGCAAACGCAGCCGCTCGATCGCCTTCGACGTGGTGCAGGTCTGCAATCCACCGGACGCACTCATCCTCACCGCTTGGTCACTCCGTCGGCGCGGGACCGCCGTCATCTTCGACCATCACGACCTCGTCCCCGAGCTCTTCGTCTCGCGCTTCGGGCGACGGGGGGCGCTCTACCGGGCAACCCTCGTGGCCGAACGTCTCGCGTTCCGGCTCGCGCACGTCGTTCTGAGCACGAACGAGTCGTACCGGCGTGTCGCTCTGGAACGCGGACACAAGCAGCCGGAGGACGTCTTCGTCGTGCGAAGCGCGCCTGATGCAAAGCGCTTCAGCTCCGTACCCGCAGACGACATTCTGCGGCGAGGGCAGCGACACTTGCTCGCATACCTCGGTGTGATGGGACCCCAGGATGGAGTGGACAATGCTCTCCGAGCGCTCGCCATTCTCCGCCAAACGCGGACCGACTGGCATGCGATCTTTATCGGCTCGGGCGACGTCTTCGAGCAGATGAGGACACTTGCCGCCGAGCTGGGTCTCGCCGAGAGTGTCGAGTTCACGGGCCGCATCCCGGACGAGGACGTGATCCGGATCCTGTCTACCGCGGACGTCTGTCTCGCGCCAGATCCTCTGAACCCGTTGAACGACGTCTCCACCATGAACAAGATCATCGAATACATGGCTCTCTCCCGACCGATCGTCTCGTTCGATCTCACCGAAGCTCGCGTGTCGGCGGGAGGTGCAGCCCTCTACGCCGCTCCGAACGACATCGACGACTTCGCCCGGAGAATCGACGAGCTGCTCGACTCCCCCTCGCTCCGTGAGGAGATGGGAAAGAGCGGCCGCCGTCGCTTCGAGGACGAGATCTCGTGGTCACGCTCCGAGGAGCAGCTGCTGGCCGGATACGAGCGCGCCTTGACCCTGGCGCGGACGCATCGATGATCCGGCGTCGGGCAAACGCAGCGAGTGCTTACGAGGATCGCTTTCGGGCTCAACGTCGGAACCGGACTGACCGGTCGCCATACTGAAACGATGTGCGGGATCTGCGGCGTCGTCCTTACCGACCGGTCGCGCGGCGTCTCGGAGACGATGCTCCGAAGCATGTGCGCGGCAATCGAACATCGCGGTCCTGACGACGAGGGCGTGTTTCTGGACGGCGCAGTCGGCCTTGCTGCTCGTCGATTGAGCATCATCGATCTGCCGGGCGGACACCAGCCCATCTCGAACGAGGACGGGACGGTCACAGTCACCTACAACGGCGAGATCTACAACTACCGTGAGCTAAGCGAGGACTTGCGTGCGAGGGGTCACAGGTTCACGACACGAACGGACACCGAGGTTCTCGTGCACGCATACGAGGAGTTCGGCGCCGGTCTCCTGCAGCGACTGCGCGGAATGTTCGCGTTCGCAATCTGGGACGGCCGACGCGAGGAGCTCTTCGCTGCAGTCGACCGCTTCGGGATGAAGCCGCTCTATTGGGCCCACGACGCGACTGGCATCGTGTTCGGCTCGGAGCTTTCCTGCGTTCTCGCGTCCGATCTCGTTCCGCGCGAGCTCAACGGTCAGGCGGCAGCCGAGTACTTCGCGCTCGGATACGTGCCGGCCCCGCTCTCCATTCTCGAGACCGTCCGCAAGCTTGCTCCTGCCACTCACCTCCGCTGGAAGGCCGGCTCGGTACCCTCGCTCGAGACGTACTGGCAGCCGCCGTCCGCTCAGCCGCTCGACGGAGCTGACCCCGACGAGGTTCGGGGCACGCTGCTCAATGCACTGCGAGACGCCGTTCGCTGTCATCTCGTGAGTGACGTTCCAGTCGGCGCCTTCCTGAGCGGAGGGATCGACTCGAGCGTGATCGTCGCGTTGATGGCAGAGGCTTCCACGGAGGCCGTTCGGACGTTCTCAATCGGATTCCCCGACGCAGAGCACGACGAGCTCGACAAAGCGCGGCTCGTGGCCTCTCGATTCGGAACGAATCACCACGAGCTCGTCGTCGAGCCGGGGAGCGTCGAAGTGCTTCCCAAACTCGTCGCACACTTCGGCGAGCCATTCGCGGACTCGTCAGCGCTTCCGACGTACCACGTATCCGCTCTTGCGGCAAAGTCGGTGAAGGTTGCTCTCTCGGGCGATGGAGGGGACGAGCTCTTCGTCGGATATACGACGTTTCGCGGCCTGGAGGTCGCCCGGATGCTCGAGCGCCTACCCGTGCCGATCAGGCGCGCGCTCGCCGGTGTCTCCGAGAACGTGCCGCGCCTCCCGTGGATCGCCTTGGCGGACCGTGTGGAGCGCACCCTCAAGCGCGGCACGGACAGCCTTGCCAGCCCCGTCGACGCGTATCGAAGCAAGGTAGCGCTCACTGATCCCAGCCTCGTGCTGCCATTGCTAACCGGAGATCTCAGAGCGAAAATCGGCATACACGACCCCTTCCGAGCGATCGACGCCAGCCTTGCGATGAGCCCGAACGATGGTGACCCGCTCGAACGATTCCTTCGTGTGAACCTCGACGTCTCGCTGCCCTCTGACATGTTGGTGAAGGTCGACCGGATGAGCATGGCCCGGTCGCTGGAGGTCCGAGTCCCTCTGCTCGACCATGTCTTGGCAGAGCACGTCCTTGCACTTCCCGTTCGGACACGGTTTCCACGCTGGCGGCTGAAGGGCCTCCTCCGCGACTCGGTGCGCGACCTTATTCCGGCGCCCATTCTCCGCCAGCGGAAGCATGGCTTCACGGTGCCGCTGACTCGCTGGTTCCGAGACGATCTGAACTGGTACGCCCGAGAGATCCTCCTCGATCGCGCGACCGCTCGTCGCGGGTTCTTCGACCTCGGTCGGGTGGGAGAGCTTCTCTCGAGCCACGCCTCTGGACGGCGCAACGCCGGTTCCCTGATCTGGTCGCTCCTGATGTTCGAGCTCTGGTGTCGCGAGGTACTCGATTGATGCGAGTCGCAATGCTGGCGCCGCGCCCATCGGTGCGGGGCCCGCTGCCGAAGCACACCCCTATCCTCGCCGAAGCCCTTCGAGATCTCGGCTGCGACGTCGAGCTACTTCCGTGGGGAAGAAAGGTCGAAGGTGAGCGGCTACCGGCGAAACTCTTGGGACGGGTACGCGATGTCGTGCTGGCGCGGCGAACGGTCGTCAAGGGCGGGTATCCCGTCGTCGTCGTGAAGACGGCGCACGACTGGCTGACGCTTACTCGTGACTTGGCTCTCATACATCTATTTCCGCGCGACCGCGTTGTCGTGCTTCAGTTCCACGGCAGCCAGTCCGCGCGGCTCCTGGCGCCGGGATCGCGTGCGTTCAAACGAATGACCTCGTTGCTTCTCGCACGCGCGGACGGAGTTCTGGTTCTGTCCGGCGAGGAACGCGCGGAGTGGCAGGCGTTCAGCCCTCGCTCGCACGTCTCGGTCGTCCGAAACCCTCGACCGCTCTTGTCCGGGGACATCGTCGCGAAGCGCCATTCCGTCGGTGGAAGGAAGACGATTCTGTGCGTCGCACGGCTCATGCCCAGCAAGGGCGTGTTGGATCTTGTCCGTGCGCTCCCGCTCGTTCGACAGACGGTTTCGTGCCGTCTCGTACTCGCAGGAGAGGGCCCGGAGCAGGCACGGCTTCGCACGCTCGCCACGGACCTCGGCGTTGCAGACTGGGTCGACTTCCCGGGATATGTCGAGGGTGCCGAGCTCGCAGCCCTCTACCGGAGCGCGGACGTGTTCGCTCTTCCGACAACCCACAACGAAGGCTTCCCAACCGTGATTCTGGAAGCGATGGAAACCGGGCTGCCGATCGTTACCACTCCTTCGCGCGGGGCGGCGGACCATCTCGTCGAGGGAACGCACGCTCTCTTCGTTCCACCGCACCAGCCCCGCGCACTCGCCGTCGGCCTTACCCGCATCCTCACCGATCACGATCTGGGTCAGCGGCTCGGCACCGCGAACCGAGCGAAGGTGCACGAGTTCGATGCAGATCGCGTCGCGAAGGAGTACCTGACCGTACTCGAGGCGATCGTCCGCGTCGCCGATGGAAGGCGCCGTGCGCCCGCACGCAGCGGCAGCACGCGTAAGCCCTAACGGGTGGACGTTTCTCGTGGTTCGCTCCCTGCGAAGTAGACGGAGGGATAGACGAACCGGTCGACACGGAGACGTCCCAGAGCTGCCAGAAGCCGCCGATATCGGGGATAGAGACGCGCGTAATACACGGACGTCTCGTTCTCGACCACTCGGAACTGCGACTCGAGTATCCCCCGCAGCTCACGTGAGGTGAATCCGGCATGGGCTCCGAGCTCATTACGGAACTCACCACGAAGCCGTGTCCACACCTCTTTCGCGTTCCACACGAGCTTTTCACGAGCCGAGGCATCGCGGCTCCCCAGGTATCCGACGAGTCGACTTCGGTTGGGAGTGCCGATCCAGATCCCTCCGGTAGCACGAAGGACGCGTCGCATCTCCACCACGGCCACATTCGGCTGTGAAATGTGCTCGAGCGCGTGGAAGGAGAACACGACGTCGAAGGAGCTATCGGGAAACGGGAGTTCTCTCGCGTCCGCGGCGACGAGCTCGACTTGGTTTCGCGCATCCGGATGAAAGCGGTCGACAAGGTCCACCCCGGTTATGTCCGCATCCAAGAGATCTCCGAGAACCGCGGCCTCGGTCCCGTCGCCGCAGCCGACCACCAGGATTTGTCGATGCTTTCCGAAGCGAGCCGCAACGAGGCTCGCTATCGCGCCGAGTTTCGGATCACCTGCCCCGCATGCCCATGCGCTTTTGTGACTTCCTTCCACCTCCGTCCAGCGTACGCAAACCGGCGGACGCTGTGCGCTCGACCCGGTGTCCGCTACGGACGCCCGCGAGCGACATCTCCCCAGGGCTGTCCTGGGCTCAGGGGCTGGGGGAACGACGTGATTTCATCTTCCATGTCATGCGTGATCGGGCCCTGCCGATCCCGATTCATGCTGTACCCGTACCCGTATCCGTACCCGTATCCGAGCCCATGACGCGGAGGGACGCCGGTGAGAATGAAGCCGAGAGCCGGAGCCTCGCAATTGCGCAACTCGCGTGCCAGCTCCCGCAGGACCGGATGCTGAGTCTCGAGGCGGGTGACGACGACGATCGCATCGACACTTGCCGTAAGGCTCATCGCATCGCCTACAGCCAGGAATGGAGGAGCATCCACGAGCACGATGTCGAACACCTCACCGAGTTCTTGGAGGACTGCGGAAACGCGCTCGCTCTGGAAGAACTCCCCGTCGGCGTGCACCCTTCCAGACGCCAGAAAATGAAACGTATCGAGGTCTTCCGGCCGCTCCGTCGATCCAAGGGAGGCGGATGCAAACGCCGGTCCCGGAGATGCCCATCGTGAGCGAGGTGCACGGCCGTTGCCCAGTGCAGCCACCGCTGACGGATTTGCAGGCGGCAACGTGACCTGTTGGAGCACCTGAGCGACCTTCTCGTCGTTGACAATGACATCCGCGATCCCGTGCTCCGTGCGCACGTCGAAAAACGAGTGCAGCGATGGCCGACGGAGGTCGAGATCGACGAGTGCGACACGACGACCTGCCCTGGCAAACGCGACAGCAAGGTTGGCAACGGTCGTCGACTTTCCTTCGCGTTGGACGCTCGACGTGAACATGAACGTCCGGGCGCCACGGTCCCTGCTGGCGAACTCGATCGTCGTCCTGAGCTTCCTGAACGTCTCCGCGCCGGGACTCATCGGCTCGGAGAGCATGACTAGCGTGTCCTTCTTTCCCATCCAGCGCGGAGGGGGAGAGACTCGTCCAAGGAGAGGTAGCCCGAGGATCGCTTCGACCTCCTCGCCGCTGCGAACTCTTCGGTCAAGCGCTTCCAACAGAATCGCGAGCCCAAACCCGAGAACGAGGCCGATGAGCGCGCCGAGAAGGACGTTCTGCTTGGGGCGAGGACTGATCTGGCCCGCCCCCTCGGCGACACGGAGGACGCTCGTGTTGTCCGCTTGGAGCTTGCCGATCGTCTCCAGCTGACCCTTGTATTGGATCAACGTGTCGTATGCCGGAGAGTTCGTCCTATCCTGGGCCTGTAAGGTCGCGAGCTGTGCTCGGATCACCCTCAAGGCATCGTTGACCTTCGCTGTGTCGAGCGCCGTCTTGTAACGCACGAACTGGCGCGCATACGCGTTGACGAGTAGGACTGCGTCGTTCGGATCTGAATAGGAGACCGAGAAGTCGAGCAGGTCCGCGTCTGTCCGGGCGGCGACCGCGGAGATGCCGAGCAAGAGGCCAGGCGTCACGTCGGGGACCTTCGCTGCCGCAACCACTCGAGCAGCAAGCTCGGGTGAACGTGCGATCGTGCTCTGCGTGGTCAAGTAACGCGTAGCGTCGTACGTGGCCGGATCCTGGACATTTGCAATCGCCGTTACGATGCCTGCCCTACTTACGAGGATCTGAGCGTCAGCCTTGTAGACCGGAGTCTGGGTCTGCGAGAGACTGAACGCCGTCAAGGCGGTCAAGAGCGGCACCGCGATGATGAACCACTTGCGACGCCGCACGATCGCCAGGTACTCCGCCAGCGTCTTCGGCGGATTGGTCAGCACCTCTCTGAATGAGCTTTCGTCTCTGACTATCATGGCTGATCCGGCTCCCCCCGGGCCGTCCGACGTCCGAGACGGCCCTATTCCCAGCGTAGCAGCGTCATGACGTTCGTCAACGGCCGCGCACGACCTGCCGTCTACACGGCCGATCCGTGAGTCGTCCTCGACATGTTGCCTGTCGGCGGCGTGCCGACGCCTCGGGCCATGCCCTCGGCATACTGGTCACATATGTCGCCGACGACGACCAATCTCGAGCGGGCGCAAGTTGTAGGACTCGTCTATCGAAGTTTGAGCCCTCCTGAGAAAGCGTGGTCGCGTATTCCGGCGGGTTTGGCACTCGGTCTCCGTCAACTCGGTTTCGACTCTCGTCTCATAAACGCGCAACCCGGGCGCGTCTTGACACGCGCCGCAAAACTGTGGGCCGCGGTCGCCCACGGGAACCGACACGGGGGGCTCTATTCTCCGGAAATTCTGCAGCTCTATCGCCTGACCGCCAGGGTGCGAGGGTTTCAGGGTCATTTCGATGCTGTTGTTCAAATGGGCTCGGACTTTCAGATCCCTTTCTCTACGACGTTCGTGACCTACGAAGACATGACAGTTCCACAGCTAGCAGCGTTGGATCGCTTGCCCGATCTACTGGGGGCTGCTGGGATCAAACGATGGACCGACAGTCAAGCGCGATGCTATGACGCGGCAACCAGCTGTTGTGTCGCCAGCCAATGGACGGCCGAGTCGATCGTCTCTGACTACGGCGTCGATCCGGCAAAGGTCAAGATCGTGGGTTTTGGCAGGAACTACGAGCCGAGACCGGTGGCTCGCGATTGGACACGCCCACGTTTCTTCTTCATGGGCTACGACTGGGAGCGCAAGAACGGCCCAATGGTTCTCCGAGCGTTCGCACAGCTGAGGGAAAAGTTTCCGCACGCACGACTCGATGTCGCAGGCGGTCATCCCCGCATCGAGATGGACGGGATCGTCACGCACGGATCGCTCGACTTCTCCGAGCCTTCCGACCGAGCACAGGCGGAGGCGCTGTTCGAGAAAGCGACGTGCTTCGTGATGCCGTCGAAGTTCGAGCCTTTCGGGATGGTGTACGTCGAGGCAGCGGCTGCCGGCGTTCCCAGTATCGGAACGACCGTGGGCGGTGCTCGTGACATCATCGGAGAGGGAGCCGGACTGCTCGTCGATCCCTCGGACGAACGAGCATTGGCCGAGGCGATGGCGGCGCTGTGCGACCCTGAAATCGCATCCAGGATGGGCAACGCCGCGCTCGAGAGATCACGACACTTCACGTGGCCTGCTGTCGCGGAGCGCATCCTGCAGGTTCTCGAGCCGAGTTGGAACGTCGAGCGTGCATCTCCGGGCGATCCGACCGGCCACCGGGATTTTGCCACGTTGCGAGATCGAAACGTGCCGGATACGTTTCGAACGATGAGAGTCGGAGCCCGTGGAGAACACGCCCGAGCGAGACGCCCCGGTATCGAGACGATGCCCGCATGGGGCCCTAGCTCGCGTTCGAACCAGTGATGCGGCGCCTTCCCTCTCGGCCGGAAGGTCCGCACCAATGATCTCTGCGGTCGTCGTGACGTACGACTCCGCTGGATGCATTGGCCACTGCCTCACGTCCGTACGCGAAGTCCTTCCGGGCGTCGAGCTCATCGTCGTGGACAATGGGTCTCGCGACGAGACGGTTGCGGCAGCCCGCGCCGTGGCACCCGATGCCCAGGTCATCGAGATCGGTGAGAACGTGGGCTTCGGTCGCGCGTGCAACATCGGGGCAGAGGCTGCGGCGGGTCACCATCTCCTCTTTCTCAACCCAGACTCCTCGCTCCTGAGCGCGGACATCACGAGGATCGACGTGCTGCTAGCCGCCCGTCCGTTTGGATTGATCGCTCCTGCGCTGGAGGGCGAGCTGGAACGACGCCGAGCGGAGAGTTCTTGGATCACCGGGTACTTCAACCACACGTTCGAGACTCTTCGGCCGAGGGAATGGCGTCCACGGGTTCGTAGCTCCGGGGATGCGACCTCGGCTTGGGTGAGCGGAGCGATGCTGCTCGTCTCGCGGGAAGAGTTCATGCGGCTTGGTGGATTCGATCCGCGCTTCTTTCTGTACTACGAGGATCGAGACCTGTCACGTCGCTACCGTGAGGCGGGTCTGCCTATCCAAACAACCGATGCGATCCACGGCCGTCACGCGGTTGGGCGCTCATCGGCGAGTGACGGTCTTTGTTCCTGGCCGGCTGCTTGGAGCCTGTTGGGCTGGATCCAGTACGTGGCGATCCACGACGACGAGCGAGCAGCGAAGCGGCTGGCCCGCGCAACGCTGGCGACGCTCCGGGTGCTGCGGCTCGGAACGCATGCCCTTGCTGCGACGCGGTGGGACCGCTCGCAACGGAAGGCGCGTCAACTCGACGAGCTGCTAGCTCACGTTGCAGAGCGCTCGGCGGGGGACGACGTCCGCTTCTGCCCGGATGCGCTGCGAGCCGTCCGGGGCCTGATTTGACTCGTATCGCCGCCGTTCTCTGGAGTGGCGCCATAGGCGGCGCGGAGACCTTTACAGTCGAGCTCTGCCGAACTATGCGGACGTTGGGGGCTGACCCAGGCGTCGTTTTCGTCGCTCGTAGCGGACCTCTGGGAGCGCGGCTCGAGGCACTGGGCATTCCTCACACGTCGCTCGGCCTCGCGCGCGGCTACCACGTTGCCCGGCACTCGCGAACGCTCGCGATGTCCGTGCAACGACTGGGACACGACGGTGCGCTGCTTCCTCGCGGGGGATATCTCGCAGCCGCACTGCGAGCAGGAGGTTACCGCGGCCGAGTCGTGGCAGTCGTACACGATGCGACGCTCGAGCTCCAGCGCAAACGCCTCCGTCACCGGATCTTACGTCCTATCGATCGCGCCGCCGGCTTCTGGGCGAGCGACGTCGACGTAGCCGTGTCGAACTTCGTACTTTCGCGCATGCAGCGCCAGCTCCGCACCGGCCGACTCGTCCGGATCTACAATGGCGTCGATCTGGACGCATTCTCCGGCGAGTCGGAAGATACGAAAACCGCCGCCGACAAAGCCGTGACGATCGCGAGCGCGGGACGCCTCGTCGAAGGCAAGGGCATCGATGTTCTGTTGCGCGCGTTCGCTCGAGGACCGGCGCGAGACGGCGCCCGATTGCGAATCGCCGGCGATGGCCCTGAGCGGGCCAAGCTCGAGCGTCTTTCAACTGAGCTCGGGCTGAACGGCTCAGTCGAGTTCGTCGGTTGGAGCGTCGACATGCCCGCCTTTTGGCGCGCAGCCAGTGTCGGGACGTTGCCTTCCGACGGTTGCGTCGAATCCTTCGGGATGTCAGCCGTAGAGGCGATGGCGTGCATGAAGCCCGTCGTCGTCACGGCCAACGGCGCACTCCCCGAAGTCGTCGAGGATGGCGTCACCGGTTCCGTCGTACCTCGCAGCGACGTCGGCGCTCTCGCCACTGCGTTGGTCGAACTAACACGCGATGCCGAGAGACGCCGCCTAGCCGGTCGTCTTGCGCGGGCCCGTTGCGAGCAGGCGTTCGACATACGTGACTGTGCCGCCTCGTATCTGAAGCTCTTCGAGGCTAGCGAGGCAGGTCACTGAAAACAGGGCGACAAGTCCGATCGCGTCGGCCCAGGGACCATATTCTCGAGACGCTACGCCGCGGGAAGATGGGCGCCGACTCCACAAGAAAACTCAGCGATCGTCGCGACCCAGTCCCGGTAGCAAGGTCCGTCACCGATCGCCCTGCGGACGCCAAACATTGACTAGCCGGGCGATCGCTCGAACAACGAGCGCCGCCGAGGAGCGATGGTGGTCTCGAAACCGAGGGTCGAAAAACTTTCCGCGAACCGTCGACTTCGCTAGAAACAACCCGTACCGGCTTATAGCACGCCACATACGGTACGTATAGGCACCGCGACTCAGATAGTCCGACCCGTACTTGATCAAGATAATGAGCCAGCCGGAAGCAAAGGTGTTGATCCTCAGTGCGCTCGGAGTGATAGCTGCTTCGTGAATTCTCGTATACGTGAGGACCTCGTGAACAAACCCAAGTTCTGTCGTACGAAGCACATCGAAGCACGCCTCAGTATCCGCATGAACGTTCCGCTCATTGTAGAAGTTCGCTCGTTCTCGAACTAGATCGGCTCTCATCAACAGAGAAGAAGGGGATCCGAAGACAAAGCACTTCCCTTCGAGAGTGGCGCGGCAAATCTCTCTGCCGTCGACGAATTCCAACGGATAAAGGACGCCTTCTACGTGTCTGATCTCCGTACCCCATTTCGCATAGGAAGTCACTATCCCTACGCTAGGATACTTTTCTGAAAGAGCGCTCATTTTCTCAAGGCATTCAGGATACAGAGTGTCGTCAGCATGGACGACTTTGCAATATTTCGCGTCTGCTGGCAAGCGGCGAAGCGCTTGGTTCCAATTCTCCATGATCGGTAGGAATTTGCGGTTCTGCGACAAGGTAATCCGTGAATCACACGCCGCGTACTGACGAACGATATCTGCTGTACGGTCGGTGCTCTGATTGTCCACTATCAGATACTCCCAGGCAAAGTACGTCTGAGCAATAACGCTCTCAATGCATTCGGAGAGATAGCGTTCGCCGTTGTAAACAGGAGTTACGATCCAGACAAGCGGTTGAGCCTTCATTCGGAGGCGGCGAAGACCCGCTGGGCGGCTCGTCCCGTGCGTACCTCGCGTCGTGCGCTACTCATCGCCGCTTTCGGCCTCTCGGGCTTGGCATTCTCCTTGGTCACGACTTGGCCCTCAAACATCGATTTTGTCGATGTCTGCCGGTCGCGTGCCGCCTCCTCGTACAACAAGTGCTCGCGCCAACGCGGCTGTTTGGTGCCAGCTGACAGGAAACAGAACTCGAAGGGCGAGCGCGTACATCGAGACTGCAACTATACCGCCAACGAGAATGACGACGACGTCGAGGGCTCCGGCCGCTGAAATGAGACGCACGGTCGGATAGGTCGCGCTGAGTGAGATGAGACTTGCGGCCAATGCAGGGAATATTCCGTTCCACGAGTCACGCAGAGGAATACCCATTTGACGGTGATCGAGGGAGTAGAATTGAAGCACAGCGAAAACTACCTGGTAAGCTGCGACAGCAATCACGACCGTACGCAACCCAAAGGCGCTCGACCACGTCACGACGACGACATATCCAGCGAGAAGCGCGATGAAGAACCAAAGCACCGCACGAGGTTTGCCGGCAGCAAATGCCATCTGCGCCGAGCCAGCCACCGCGGCGGCCGCCATCCCGGCCGCGGCGAGCACCTGGGTCGGAAACACGGCTGGCTCCCACGCGGGCCCGTAAGCCAGCGGAACGACCTCGGGGGCGAGTGCGATCAACGTCGTTAACACGGGATAGATCGCGATCGTCTGAGCGCGGAGCATCTTTCCGCGCAGTCTCCGCATCTCGCCGAGATCCGCGGTACGCGAGAAGATCGGAAACGCGAGCCGGAGCACGATTCCACTGATCTTGCTCTGGTACTCGACACCGACCTGGTAGGCGCGCCAATAGAACCCGACATCTTGTGGCGACAGGCGCGCTCCGAGAATAGCGTAATCGACGTTGTTGAAAAGCGTGCCGATGACGGCCGTGAGAGCTGCGAATGCTCCGAAGCTCGCAATACCTCCGGCTCGGTGACGTCGCCAGCGGGGAATCGCCGGTCGGACGACCAGAAGCGTTTGCACCGTTCCGACCCAGGCAGTGGTCACGCCTCCCAGGACGATCGCTTCGCCGTCAAGTTCACCGACCGCTGCCAACACGATCGCTGCTGCAATCCCTGCCACCAGGGCCACAATCTCGATCTCCGAGAGCCTCCGAAACTTGAGCTGGCGCTGCAAGATGGCAGTCGGAACGGCACCGAGCCCGGAAGCGAGGAAGGTCGGAGACGCGAGAACCAGCAGGTACGCAACGCGTTCGCCGAAAAGTGGCGCTATGACGTACGGCGCGAGTAGGAACGGAATGACAAGTGCCAGAGCGCCGCCGGTTCCGACGCTTAGAAACGTGGCCACCTCGACGTCTTCCCGGTCGATCGACCGCATCTGGACGAGCGCCGAACCAAAGCCCGCCCAGGCGACCGCCAGGGCGATAGCGACGAAACCGTACGCGATCGCGGCACGGCCGAACTCAGCGGGCGGTATCAGACGGGCGAGGACAACGCTCGATCCAACCGTCAACATCTCTGCTATCAGGCGCGCCAGGGAAACCCAACGAACGCCGGAGAGCGAGGCTGCTCTTAGGTCGCTGGGCTCCTGCACGGGCGTCTCGACGATACGGGAACCGCCGGTTCCATGAATCGGCAAGCCCACAGAACATGAGAGAACGTTCTCGGATCAAATTGCGAGCTTGACAGCGCGATAGGAAATGCCAGCACGTTTGCTGATCCGCTCCGGCGCGATGTTGAATCCGAGTGATCGGTAGAGGGCTATCGCAGCTTCATTCCCCGCGGAGACGTCTGCGCGCACAGCCGTGGCGCCGATGCAAATGGCGGTGGCGATGACGGCGGCAAGCAATTGTGCGCCGAGACCACGTCCACGTGCGTCGGACTCGACCACGATCCGACTCAGGTAGAAGTCGGCAGCCTCCACGGGGATGAACAGATCTCTGATCTCCGCTAGTCGTTCACGTAGATCAGCCACCCCGTCCGCCAACGTGACGAGAGCGAGGAGATCGGCTCGTCGGGCCGCGACCAGGTCAGGCTCCGGCATTGCGACATACGCACCCTTCGGCGCGTCGCCGTCGAAGGCGACCTGCCAGCGCCCGTAGGCAACTTCTGACGAGGAACGAAATATCCAAGTGGTGAGAAGATCCAGCGCTCGACTCTCGTCCCCAAACCGCCATTCGTCGAGCGGAGATCCCGCCTCGTAGGCCCACCGCGCGAGCTGTGGAGCCATTCGCTGTGCTAGCCGCTCGTCGACCGAGCGCAGTTCGATCACGGCTGCGTACGTGCCCGCTGCCTCGCCTTGTCTGCCACAAAACGGCAAAACGCACCGATCACGAGCAAGTCGTTCGGATCGTAGTCATCCCAATCGTCTTCGACTCCATACCGGTCGGAGACTGCCGCGATCACTTCCACCACGCCGAGTGAATCAACGACACCCTCGGCGAAGAGGTCGCTCTCGTCACTGAGCTTCGTACCGTCGACTCCAACCTCTGTGAGGCGGGTCTCGAGGTGCGCGAGGATGAACGCGCGGACGTCGTCCTCAGTTGTCGTCATGAGCCTCGAGACGAGAACGAAGTGCGACCCGATCGAACTTTCCGTTCGAGTTCAAAGGCAGCTCAGACAGGATGTGAACCTCCCGGGGCAGCATGTAGTCGGGGAGTCGAGCCGCGAGCGCCACCCGTAACGAAGCGAGTTCGAGTGCATGTTCCCCTGCCACAAACGCGACAATTCCGGCGACGCCGCTGTCCGTCATCGGCCAGCCGACCGCCACTGCCTCCGCGCCCGTCACCTCGCGAATCGCAGCCTCGATCTCTCCGAGCTCGACTCGGTGGCCGTGCACTTGAACCTGATGATCGAGCCGACCCAGATAATGGAGCACGCCGTTCGCGTCTCGTGTTACACGGTCTCCGGTCCGGTAGTGCACGTCGGCTCGGTTCGGCGGCACGACGAACGCAGCGTTCGTTCGCTCTGGATCGTCCAGATACCCCAACGCGACCTGATGTCCGGCCACCAGGAGCTCACCTTCTTCTTCCACTCCGACCTCCTGCAGGTGGCCGTCGACCACAACTGCGGACATCTTTTCGGTTGGGTGCCCGATAGGGACCAGGCCGAGTCGTGCTTCGTGGCGCGTGCGATCGCCGGCCCAGCGATACACCGTGCACGCGATTGTTGCTTCTGTCGGCCCATAGAGGTTTTCTACGACCGAATGCGGCGCCGCAGCCGCCCACGCCTCGGCCAGGTCGACGGGAAGCGCCTCCCCGCAGAACAGGCTCCAACGGAGCGACGGATACGAGCCGGGTTTGAGCATCCCGAACCGCTGTAGGAACATCCCTGTGGACGGGACGGAGAACCATACGGTCAGCTCGTTGTCCCGTATGAAATTGCCAGGCTTGAGTAACGCCTTGTCTGCCAAGCAGCAGACACACGCCCCTCGCTCCCAGGCGACGAAGAGGTCGAATACCGAGAGGTCGAACGTGAGGTCGAAGGTCTGTGAGCAGCGGTCCTCCTCGTTCAGACCGTACCGATCTGCCATTGCGCGCACGAACGGTGCGACGTTGCGGTGCGCGACCATCACACCCTTCGGCTCTCCGGTGCTACCCGAGGTGAACAGGAGATAGGCAACATCGTCGGATTCCGGGCGACGGAGAACCGGAGCATCGACATAGGAGAGGGCATCTCGACCGAAGAAGACGTGGCCGGGGTGGCGGCTCTGGAGCTCGCGCGTGTCCGGAAGGTCGGGCGCGACGATCACGATTTCGTCCACGACGCCGTCGAGGATCTCGTCGAGCTGCACGACTGATTCATTGTCGACCACGAGCGCCCGACAGCCCGATCGGGCGAACATCGCTTTGGTACGCATTGCGGGAAGTTTCCGGTTCAACGGTACGTAGCCGTGGCCGCGAAGAAGAACGCCGAGGACGCCGGCGAAAGCGGGAAAAGACCGATGCGCGAACACCGCTGTCCAGGGAGGGTTGTTTTCGGGAGTATGCTCGCTCAAAACGGCGGCGATGGCCGTGGCTGCGCGCAGGAGGTCGTCGTAGGTCCACGACTCGTCGTCGAGCATGAGCGCGGGACGGTGCGGATACATTGCCGCAGAGCGAACGAATCCCGCAGCGAGATGGTCGAGCGCCGGCAGATGGAGGGACGACTCGCTGCGCGCACTCCGTCCTATGACCTGTCCGCCTTCCCGCTCGAGCGAGGCATGCTGCCCGCGTGGGGGAGTTGTCGCGCCGGCGGAGCGAACGCAGTGGTATCCGCCGGAACATCGACGACGACCACGGCGTTCGGCCCGATGCGTGCGCGATCCCCGATCGTGATGTCACCGACGAGCACGGCTCCAGGCGCGATGTCCACGTTGTCGCCAACCCGTGGAGCGCCTCCCTCGTCGTGAAGTCGGCCGATCGTCACATTGTGACGAATCAGGCAACCGTCGCCGATGGCCGCCTCGCCGTCGATGATGACGCGGCCCTGATGCGCGATTCGCACTTTTCTACCGATTCTTGCCGTGTCGTGCAACTCGATCCCGTACAGATTCCTGACGAGCGTCCAGAGGATGTGGCGGATCACCGACAATGCCTTTCGTCTGGGACCGGACGGAAGGCCGAGCCGCCAGACCGCATAGCGCTGCAAGAGCAGGGCATGGAGCCCAGGCTGGGTCACATCGCGACGATGGGTTTCCCAATCTTCGCGCATGATGGACAAGACCTCGCGTATCGGAAGGCCTGCGGCCGCTCCACCCGGCGGGTACGGACGGCGTCTTGGAACGCCGGAGCGCTTGCCCTGCGCGTCCTCTGCGTTCACACGGCAAGCGTAACCGATGCCGCTCGGCACGCGGAGCAAACGCAGATCACTCGAGTGTCAGTGCTTCGAGGATCGGCGTGCGGTCTGCGTCGGTTGTAGAGAAGCCGACGCGAATCTGGACATATCGGCCCTCTGGCAGACCTCGGGCCCTGGGGCGCCAGGGCGACCATGTCACCCGGTCGTTCGACGAGCGTGTCGCGATGAGGATGCGCGATCGAGCCGGGATCGTGGCCCTGGACGTCACCCGCGTCCACCGTCTCGGCTTGCCGGCATCGTGAGTGACGACGAAATCTCCTGCAGTGCGATGCGTGTTTGCGCGAATGTGCGCCGCGACCGCTGTATCGAAGGGAGGCGTCAACGTGACCTCACGACCGCCGGCAATCGTCTCCCGTGACGTAGCAGCCGAACCGGGAGAGATCCAATCGACCGTGAACGACGTCGCACCTTGCTGGGCGAGATGGAGCCGGAAGGATCCGCGGGCGGGTTGGTAGACGACATATTCGCGTCCAGGGTTCGAGAGTACGTAGCCGGTCGACGCGAGTCTGCCCTGTGGCCTCATCGACGCCAGGTCGATCCTGTCGGCCAGCCTCCGTGTTTCCCCTAGACCTCTTCGAGCACTGTCGCGCGACCCGGTCAGCGAGCTCCAGTAAGGATCTGCGTACGCATCCATGTAGATCGGATTGCGCCCCCTCGCGAACTCCCTCCACGCCCAGTCACCGTTCGCCGCCGCACAGATACCGCAGAGATGATCGCTGTCGGACAGAACAACCTTCGCGCCCTTGGCAGCTGGGGGGTTGTCGATTCTCGTGCGCGGTGACACCCAGTCCGCTGCGCTTTCGATGAGCGTCGCATTCCTGCCATCGGCAAACTGGAACGTCATTCCGACTGGATGCTGCTTACGCTTTCGGGCTTCGTAGCGCTTGATGTATCCGATCAGGTCGTACTGCCACGCGGTCGACGAAGACGAAGCCTCGTTCGCGATCTCGTACAACACATTGTCGAGATCATTCACCGTGTCGATGACCTTGCGAACATATGCCTTTTGAATCTGCGACACCTTCCGAAGTCCGCCTTCTCCGGGGAGCAGGTACACCTCGCGGGGACGACCATCGTTGTCGACGTCGCCGTCGATGGCGTTGACGTTGTTCTCTGCTGCGAACGGATGACCCTGATACACGGAAGGGAGAGGACCCTTGTCGGCCATGTAGCCCTCGAAGAGCATGACCGCAACGTAAATCCCGGCGCGGCGGGCTCGTACGACACGGCTGCGCAGCCGATCGAAATAGGCCTGGTTGAAGCGAGTCAGGTCGAATTTGGGCAGGCCGTCGATTGCTCGCCCCGGGCCGCTTCGAACATACGGCTGTGGCGAGTAGGTGAAGCGGTAGCCACGAGAAGACTCGAACGTCACGTCCCAGGCCCACAGTCGTATGAAGTTGTGATGCCAACGCTCGAGGTCTGCGAGATACGAGGGAAAATCGAACGCAGCGGGAGGGTCGGTCCGAGATCCATCCGGGAGGTTGATCCACGTGTGCGATCCGGTGAGATAAACCGCCGTCTTGCCGTCCGCGGTGAAGTAGCGAGGATTCGAGCGGAGCCGTCGGAGAGGCCCCATCGACCCACTCTGCCGGGGCGTCCGCAGGGTCGGCCGGCCCTCCAAGGTCACAGTCCCGTCGGCGTTCGCGGTTGTGCCATGGCGAGCGGCGGACGCGAACTGAGATTGCGTGTCCCAAGTGACGATGTTCGAGCTGGCATGAGAGGGGATGCCGTACGCGCCAATGCCGACGACGACCACGAGGAGCGCAACGAGAAGTACGAGCAAGACGGCGGAGCTCGCACGCTCGCGCCGACTGGATGGACCTAGGCGTTGCATGACACACCCACCTCCCCGCGCTCCCTCGCATCCGCCCTCGACTCGACGAGGTCGACGCTCTCAGTCAGGCGTTCAAGGCCGCAGATCCCCCCACGCCCGATCCTGATCGAAGGGTACACGGATAAGGCGCCGGCGCAAGCTGAGGACTCTCTGAGTCACTGTCGATTCGAGCGTGCGCGGCCTCGCATCCCGTCGGGCTGGCGGCAATGCAACCTCCGTCATCGGTGCGGTCCGAGCTTTGATAGGAGCATGTTGATGGTTTCCGCGCAGGTCAGAACTCGAAGTCGTCGTCGGTGCGAACCGTGAGATGGCGTTGGTATCTCGCACGCCTGGGCGCGATGTCGACGCGCGAGGTGCTGTGGCGTGCCGGCACCACGGCCGCAAGGCCGGTTCGAGGACGACGGAGGCGCCGCGAGTCGCAGGCGCTGTGGCACGACCCAAGCTGGTCAGAAGCGCTTTTCCGTCTCATCGAGCCGCAGCAAGACTCGTTGGTCTCAGCTGCTGCGCGAATCGCCGATGGGCAGCTCGAGCTGTGGGGACTGCCGATTCGGATCGACCTACGCCGGCCGGACTGGCTCTCCGATCCACTCGCTGACAGCGCGTTACCCGACGGCTCGGATCGGAGCTGGCCGGGCGACCGAAAGCCGCTCTGGGAGCTTCATCGCCAGCAGCACATCGTTCCGTTGGGCGCCGGTGCCGCACTCGCAGGCCGCAACGATTGGGCGCGGCTCGCCGGCGAGCACCTGCTGGATTGGACGGTGCGCAATCCTCCGGCCCGTGGTCCGGGTTGGAGTTCCGGCTATGAAACGGCGCACCGGCTGGTCGGCTGGACGTTCGCGATGCCCCTCGTGCAGTCGGCGCTCGAACCCAGCGAGCTCGCCCGGCTGGACGAGGCGTTCACACGTCAGTGCGATTTTCTCGCAGCTCGACCGTCTCGCTTCTCCTCCGCGAACAATCACCGAATTGCAGAGCTCGTCGGTCTGTTGGCCGCGGCGCGCCTGGACGCGGCAGGGCTCGAATGGGCGCCGCTCTGGCGCGAGCTCGAGCAACAAGTGGACAGGCAGACGTACGCCGATGGTGGCAGCCGCGAGCAGGCCGGCGGCTACTTCCTCTACGTCCTCGAGCTCCTCGGGGTAGCGGCCATCCTCGCCAGAAGTGCCGAGAAGCCGCTCGGCCGGCTGAAGCCTCGGCTGGAGGCGATGCTCGAGTGGCTGGCCGCTGTTGCAAACGACGAGGGTGAGCCACCGCCGGTCGGCGACGACGCCGAGGACCGCATGTTGCGACTCGAGTACTTCGAGCCACGGCGCGCATCCGTGATTTCAGCTCGAGTGCATGCGCTGGTCGGCAGCGCGGACCGCCCGCGATACGACCGATCGACGATCCGCCGCGAAAGCGGGTACGCGATACTGCGCGCCCGAGGAACGCGGATCGTGTTCGACGTGGGCGAGCTCGGGTTCGGCTCGCTCGCCGCACACGGCCACGCCGACGCGCTTGCCGTGCTCGTCGACAGCGCCGGAGAGTCTCTGCTCCGCGACAGCGGAACCGGCACGTACGCTCCCGGCCTCGTCCGTGAATATCTCCGTTCCACCGCAGCGCACAACACCGTCGTGGTCGACGACGCAAGCCAGGCACAGTCCCGCGGGCCACACCTCTGGGGTCATCGATTTCGGACGATTCTCGAGGCTTCCCGGCTTTCGGAGGCGTTCGATGTGGTTCGTGCCTCCCACGACGGCTACCGCGGCAGCCGCCACACTCGAAGCGTCGTCTTCGTCAAGCCCGATGTGCTGGTGATTCTGGATCGCATCGTCTCCGACGTCCCACGAGAGGCGACACTGGTGTGGCACACCTCGGCCGAGCCGGCGATTGCCGTTGCCTCAGCGCCGGATGCGGTTCGGCTTGCGGGACGGGGTCCGTGCTCGCCTCGGTACTCGAGTGTCGAGGAGGCGCCGCGCGTTACGTGGACGACGCGCGGAGAAAGAGTCGTGTTCGCGACAGCCGTCTCGCTTGCCGGACTGCCTGTCACGATTACGCTTAGTACGGTCGGCGAAACGGTGACAGTCGAGGTTACGCAGCCGAAGCGGATACGGATCGTCGAACGATGGCGAGGGGAGACAGCGGAGGTGGAGGTCTAAGGTGTGCGGCATCTGCGGCTTCGTCGCGGCACGCGACGCCGCCCCCCCGGCTCGCTCGCGGGTCGAGCAGGCGACAAGTGCGCTCGCTCACCGGGGTCCCGACGGTTCGGGCGTCTACGTCACAGACTCGGTCGGGCTCGGCCACACCCGCCTCAGCATCATTGATATCGAAGGCGGTGCGCAACCGATCTACAACGAAGACCGCACGATTCTCACGGTCTACAACGGCGAGATCTGGAATTACCTCGATCTTCGTCGCGAGCTCGAGCGCGCCGGACACCGCTTCCACACGCTCACTGACGGCGAAGTGCTCGTGCACGGCTACGAGGAGTGGGCAGACGATCTTCTCCCGCGGCTCGACGGGATGTTTGCATTCGCGCTCTGGGACGAGCCCCGTCAACGTCTGCTACTCGCACGCGACCGTGTCGGCAAGAAACCGCTCTATGTCGCGCAGGGCGATGGCGGTCTCGCCTTCGGCTCGGACATCCGCTCGGTGCTCCTCGTCACGGGCCGGCGGCCTGAGCTCGCCGAGGATCGCGTACCCGAATACCTGTTTCAACGCTATGTCACCGCTCCGGCGACGCTCGTCCGCGGCGTCGAGAAGCTCGAGCCGGGCTCGCTTCTCGTGTACGACCGAACGAGAATCAGTCGTCGTCGCTACTGGCAACTCGAGCCCGCGACTCTCAGCCCACTCGATCCCCGCGACCTTCGTAGCCTCCTCCGCGACGCGGTCCGGCGGCGTCTGATGAGTGACGTCCCGCTGGGCGTGCTTCTGTCCGGCGGAGTCGACTCGAGCGCAGTGCTGGGCCTGATGCACGAGGCCGGGGCAGAGCGCGTTTCGACGTTCACCATCGGGTTCCGGGATCGGGTCTACGACGAGCGGAGCCTCGCAAGGCTCGTTTCTCGACGGTACGGCAGTGACCACCACGAGGTCGTCGTCGAGCCACACGATTTCGCGCGCGCGTTACCGCGGCTCTCGTGGTACCGAGACGAGCCGATCGCTGAGCCATCGGAGGTCCCGCTTCTGCTGCTCGCAGAGCTCGCCGGTCGCCATGTCAAGGTCGTGCTCACCGGCGACGGTGGTGACGAAGTGTTCGGCGGCTATCCGAAGTACCGCGCGGAGCGCCTCCTGCGCGCGGGCGGTCCGGCGAGCGCGACGGCTCTTCGCCTCGCCGTGCGCGCGCTGTCGACTCGACGCTCGCATCGGAGGCTGGATCGTGCCATCGAGACGATGCGTATTCGTGATCCGTTGCTCCGCTGGGCTTCCTGGTTCCGTACCTTCTCTCCTGCCGAGCTAGGGCGGCTGCTGGACAGGCGTGTGCCGGTGGAGATGCTCACGGAACCACTCCGGCGAGCGCTCGAGCCATACTCCAACCTCGACCCCGGCCGACAGATGCTGGTCGGCGATTTTCTCACCTACCTGCCGGACAACATGCTGATCCGTTCGGACAAGGTGTTGATGGCTGCATCCGTCGAAGGCCGCATGCCACTCCTCGACCATAACGTCGTCGAACGGGTCGCGAATGTTCCGGCATCGGCACGCAGCGGTCTCCGCGAGGCGAAGGCCGTGTTCCGAGCGGCCGTTCGCGACCTACTTCCCCCAGAGCTCCTGAACCAGCCCAAACGCGGCTTTCCGGTTCCGGTGGTGTCGTTCTTGTCGAGTGGCCCAGGAAATGTGCTTCCAAGCCTCGTGCTCTCCGACCGTGCGCTGGATCGCGGACTCGTCAAGCACGACGAGGTTGCGTCGATTGTCGCCCGCGGTGAGGACCTGAAGCTGTTCACCCTCGCTTCGCTCGAGCTTTGGTTGCGTGCAAATGTCGATCAGGTCACGGCTGAGCCGCCGTCCGCCCTGGAGCTCCTGGGAGACGAGGCCCCGACAGCGACCGTCGTCGCCGGCTCGTAGGCTCGGTGTCTACGAGCGTGGCTTGATGGCGATGAGAGATTTCGTCATCCCGAGCCATCGTTCGCGAACGACGTGTCCATCCGGGAATAGGCGCTGCATCTCACGGAATGTCAAGAGGTGCCAGTCCGGCGATGTCTTCTTGGGCCACCAGCGGTTCAGAAGCCGGAGCAATCGAATCTGCGCGGCACGCGGAAGAAACACGACCGCGACCGGTAGCCAGGTGTGGCTTTCGATGACGAAGTACTTGTTCGGCGTCTGCACAAAGTAGGCCCTGCCGACCCGCCGGACCTCGCGCGAGAGCACCTGTTGCCGCTCGAATGCGGCCTCTTCGAAAGCGGAGGTCGTTGCATACGCTTCGAGGTCGTCCTTGTCGACCGTCGCATGCTCGATCACGGACGAGCAGAAGACGATGTCGAAGCTTTGCTCCCCTTCCGGAATGCGTCCGCTCTCGTCGAGCAGGAGCGTTTCGAACCCGTATACCTCCGACGCACGCCTGAGGGACTCCGGAGAGATGTCGGCGACGACGACACCCTCGCGGAATGGAAGGACCTGTGCAATATGGCCTCCGTCGTCGCCGCCGAGATCGAGAATTCGATCACCGAGTCGTGGTCGCAGCTGAGCCACGAAGATCTCGCCTCGCTTCCGGCGCGCCCTTCTCGAGAGACGGTGAACAAGGCACTGCGCCACGTAAGTTCCGAGCGACTCCACTCCGCTGCCACGAGATCGTCGTGCCCACATGGCGACGCAGTCTAGGCTCGATGGCACCCACAACGACAACGGGCAAATCCGGCGAAAGGCGTTCCGCGTCTACGGAATCGCGACGTCCGAGCGCGCTGAACCTTTGACGAGGCCGCCGTAGTACACGGTGTTCGTCGGGAGCGAAGTGTCGTAAGCGCGGTAGTTCTCGAAGACCGGATAGATCCCGTTGTCGATCGTGGAACCGCTGTACCAGACGTTACTGATGCCCGCGACGTCCACGAACTTGGTGCCGTCGATCCAAACCTGGAGCGACCCGTTCATGTGTGCTCCCCACGTCACCAGCATCTCTACTCGGTACCGACGCCCCGGCTCGAACACCGGACCCAGATAACGGCGGCAGGTCAGCCTTCCGCTTTCGTTCGGCCAGTTCGGGTCCGCTTGATCGCCGCCGTTGAGCTGAATCTGCAAACGGGCCTGCGACAGCCTCGTGGACGGGGCTCCACACCTGTACTCCGTTCCGCTGGCGGGGCCGATGGTCGCGACTTCGAGCATGATGTTCGCCAGGTGCCCCCACACGCCGTTGATCGGGGCGTTGTGCCACGAGAAGATCGAGTTCCAGTTGCCGAACAGCGGGTCATAGTGCGGCACGTACCCTGAATTCGTCGAGAACGCGAACCCGTACCAGCTCGTCTTTCCTACGTTCGCGTCGAGAGAGGGCTGGTTCCCGTACTTCGCGAGCTGGCCATCACTCATGTACAGCTGGGCACGTTGGTTTGCCGTGCCTCCGTTCGCGTCCGGATCGCGAGGCTGGATCTCGGCCTTGACGGTTTGACAGCCGACGGAGCGCATGACGTCGACCGAGTTGTCGTACCCGACTCGCTGGTTCAACGTCTGGGCATAGCCTTGACGCACGGACCCGTTCGAGGTCGCGTCGTATTGCCATCCACTTCCACTGTAAGTCGGGTCGCCGAAGCAGTAGACGTGGCGGCCCGACGAGGGCGGAGGCGGCGGCGCGGGGCACGAGCTGGTCGTTGCGTTCACGCTCACTCGCGGAGAGCGATTGCCCGCAGCGTCAAGGGCCTCCACTCCGAACCAGTAGGAGGTTCCGCAGGCGAGGCCGGTCTGGCTCGACGTCGTCGATGCGGTCGACTCCATCTTCGTACCGTTCCGAGCGACGTCGTACCCCGTGACGCCGACGTTGTCCGACGAAGCGTTCCACCTGAGGGTCAAGCTCGACGTCGTCACGTCCGAAACCGCCAGCCCCGTGGGGGAGGAGGGTGCGCTGGTGTCCGGGCATTCGGTCGTCGCAACCAGGACCGTCGTCTTGCCGGATCGGTTCCCGGCCAGATCGAATGCGTCAACGGCAAGGGTGTAGTTCGTGTTGCAGGTCAGGCCGGAGAAGATCCCAGTCGTCGTCGGTGAAGTGCCCGTCAACGCGCCTCCGCGATAGAGGCCGTAGCCGACGACTGCGACGTTGTCCCTCGACGCCGACCAGGTGAGCGCGATGCTGGTCGCCGTACGCGCCGACGCAACGACGCCCGTCGGAGCTGTAGGCGCCTGACCATCCGGGGCACAAGCGGCTGTCGACGCGGTGACCTCCGCCTTCGTCGAGCGGTTGCCAGCGCCGTCGAAGGCATCGACGGCGAACGTGAACGCCGTTCCACATGCAAGCGCCGACAGGGTCGCGCCCAGCTGGTTCGCCGTCAGAACGCTGTTGCCGTTCAGATAGACCCCGTACCCGCTGACTCCGACGTTGTCCGTCGACGCTCGCCACGTAAGTGACACGGACGCCTGCGTGACGCTCGCGATCGCCAAACCGGTTGGCTCGGACGGCGGCGACTGGTCAGCAGGAGGAGCATCGGACGGCGGTGGAGGCGTTCCGCCGAGGTCACGGTACTCGCAGCGCTTGAAGGCGTTGGGGAGTGGATCGCCGAAGACGGCGTTGGTGCACCACACGCCGTTGCTGAAGACCGCCGCAGGCGTGAACGTGCCGCTCTGCCCGTACCGGACTTCCTTGGTACCGGAGAATCCGCAGTGCTGACCCTCGCCGGCGCAGAATGCCCAGCTCGTCGGCGGAGACTGGCACGCAGACGTCGTCGCGTTGGTGCGCACGCGGGCTGAGCGATTGCCCGCGCCATCGACGGCCTCGACGCCGAACCAGTAGTTGGTGCTGCAAGCAAGGCCTTCCTGAAGGGAGGACGTCGACGTGACATGTGCCATCTTCGTACCGTTTCGGTACACGTCATAGCCCACCACGCCGACGTTGTCGGTCGCGGAATCCCACGCCAAAGAGACAGACGCCGCGGTGACACCAGCGACCCTGAGGTCTGCGGGTTGCGCCGGTGGTGTGGCGTCGGACGGGGGTGGAGGGACCTCAGAGCAGGGAGCCGTCTGCACCCATACCGAGTGGCGCTCGGAGCGGTTGCCCGCGGCGTCTACTGCGTCGACCTGAAAATCGTAGGTCGAATTACAGACGAGCCCAGTCAGCGTCACGGTCGGATCGGAAGGCGACTGAACAGGGAGCTGGTCCCGGTAGACACCGTATCCCACGACGCCGACATCGTCCGACGACCGGTCCCATTCGAGCACGACCGCGGTCTGCGTCGTCGCCGCCTGCCTGAAATTTGTTGGTCGCGTCGGCGGCTGTGTGTCTGGGCAGGCTGCAGTGGAAACCGTCGCCGCCGCTGAAGGCGAGCGGTTGAGGGCGTAGTCGTAAGCAACGATCCACACACCGATGCTCTGACCACACTCGAGATTCGTCGCCGTGTAGCTCGTCCCGGACACACGCGCGCGCTGCGCGTCGACGTAGACGTAATAGAACGCGACTCCGACATTGTCGGTCGCGGCGTCCCATTCGAGCGACACGCTCGTCAATGAAGAGGACGTCACCCGAACGTTGAATGGGGCCGACGGGGCCTCGCGGTCCCGCTTGCCCGGCAGCTGAACGCCGCCCGCTGCCCCCGCAAGACCTGATGCGGCGACCAGAGCGATAGACAGGATGGCGAGAGTCACGTGCTTTCTGGCGGCTGGCACGACCCCAGTCGTCGGTCGAGCGTCCCAGACCTAGACCCCCCAACGGGTGATCCCCCCCCGTTTGGCCAGGTCGACGTGGCTAAACCATGCGGATGACTTCCCCCCTGTGAGTGACACCACTCACGCGGCTCCAGGTGGCCCCGAACGAGTGGCTAGGAAGCTGGAACCTCGAGTCGAGCCTGGACGATTGCCATGCCTGATCGCCTTCCGGAGATCAGTGGCCACACGTACCAGCGGTATCTCCCGGGCTCGAGAACGTGGACTCGCTGTCCGAGTTTCCAGGTAGTGGGGACCGTCACGAAGGGGCCTCGCGTGTCGGTCTCGAATATCTTCGACGCCCCCCGGAAGAGCTCGACGTGGTAGCCGGAGGCGCCCGGCGCAGGGGCCCACGCGAATCGCTGCGAAACGGCCGCCAATGGATCTCGTGCGCGGGCGCGACCCTCAGTGGGATTGGGGGCGACCAGCGCGTCTGGCACGGAGTCGACGATCGGCGTGTCGACCACTACGGTGTCCGCTTCAGCCGGGCCACCGCTCAGATGTACCCGCACACCCAACAGGAGTGCCATCGCCAACACACCGGCAGCCGCGCTCCCACTGACGATCATGGAACGACGATGCCTCGTCCCGGTCCGCCGCGTCGTAGACACCGTCGCCGAGCGGCGGAGCTCAGACTCCGGTATGCACTGCGCCAGAGATGCCATCCGCGAGATCGCAATCAGGTACTGCAGTCGCGCCAGCGTGTCGTCGGGCGGCATGAGCTGCGCGCGGGCACGTTCGGACAGCAACGGATCGACGAGCACCAGCTCCGGAGTCACGTCGAACTCCTTCGATCCTGACCCAAGGTCGTACGTCACGAACGTCTCATCGGTCACCCGGCTGGTTCGCTGTACCCACGGTCATTGCGACTAGAAAGACTTGCGAGCCGGACGGCCTGGACGTCGAGGTAGGGCTCGCGCTAGCGTTCCGCGGGTGCGCTCAACGGGTATCCCAACGCTCATGGCTACCACGAACCCCGACCAAGGACGCTCGGGCGACGGGCTCTCCCTGCCGGACGTGACCGGCCTTGACTACATCGAGCGAAACAGGGTCGCGTGGGAACGATGGGCTCCGGGATACGAGGCAGCGGGGCGCAAGGCCTGGCGAGAGCCCTTGAGCTGGGGGCTTTGGCGCATACCCGAGGCGGAGCTTCGACTGCTCGAGGGCGTCAAGGCCGGAGGAGACGTCATCGAACTCGGCTCCGGTACCGCCGCCATCTCCGCGTGGCTCTCTCGACTGGGTTTTCGTCCGATCGGCGTCGACATCTCTCGCACGCAACT
Organism: Gaiellaceae bacterium; assembly: GCA_051002595.1. Taxonomy (GTDB): domain Bacteria; phylum Actinomycetota; class Thermoleophilia; order Gaiellales; family Gaiellaceae; genus GMQP-bins7. The sequence goes on along the minus strand of JBPCMD010000069.1, from coordinate 38,505 downwards.
CGAGACCGCGGCGCAGCTCGAGCGCGACTTTGGCCTCTCGTTCGGCCTCCTGCGCGCGAACGCGGAGAAGCTCCACTTCGATGACGGGAGCTTCGATCTGGTGATCTCAGAATACGGCGCCAGCCTGTGGTGCGATCCTCGACGCTGGCTGCCCGAGGCCCATCGCGTACTTCGTGACGACGGCCGGCTCATCTTCATCACCAACAGCCCCGTTCTCATGGCGTGTACGCCCCGGGACGGCGGGCCGGCGGAGGATCGTCTCGTGCGAGACTACTTCGACACGCATCTGGTCGAATTTCCCGGCGACGGTGCGGTCGAGTTCCATCTCACACACGGCGAATGGGTGCAGCTCTTGCATGCAACGGGGTTCGTGCTCGAGAACCTGACCGAGGTTCAAGCCCCGTTCGGAGCCAAGGCTGGCTATGACTTCGCGTCCCACGAATGGGCAAAACGCTGGCCGAGCGAAGACATCTGGATCGTGCATAAAGCGTCCTAGGCTCCTGCGGTAGCATCAATGTCCGCACGACGGCTACGCTCCTCACTTGCTGAGCCCGTCGGTCGAAAACCTTGTTGTCCAGCTCGCGAAGCTGCCTGGTATTGGACGGCGGACGGCTCAGCGACTCGCGTTCCATCTCCTCTCAGCTCGCGCGGAGGACGCCGTCGGGCTCGCGCGCGCGATCGAGGAGGTCAAGGCCCGCGTGCGGTTCTGCCGGGAGTGCGGAAACCTCACCGAGGAGGAGCTCTGCGGCGTGTGCTCGGACATGCGCCGCGACCGCTCGGTCATCTGCGTGGTCGAGCAGCCGGTCGATGTGGTGTCACTCGAGCGAACGCACGAGTACCGCGGGCTCTATCACGTCCTGGGCGGGGCTCTTTCGCCACTCGACGGCGTCGAGCCGTCGGATCTGCGGATCGGAGGGCTCTTGGCGCGGATCGAGCGAGGCGAAGTGGAGGAGATCGTCCTCGCAACCAACCCGACGATGACCGGGGAGGCGACAGCGGCCTATCTCGCCGACAAGCTGCGCGGGAGAGTGCGCGTCACCCGGCTTGCGAGCGGCCTTCCGGTCGGCGGCGACCTCGAATACGCGGACGAGGTGACGCTCGGCCGAGCTCTCTCCGGTCGCAGGGAGATGTGACGGATTGATTTTTGCGCAATTTGCGGCTTTTTGCTTGAACGGACACTTGCATCCGTCCCGTCAGCTTCCTAGAGTGCTCCTACTGAACCGGCGGGCCTTCGGGTCAGCCGGTTCAGTGTTTTTTTGGGGAAATCTCGTCGCGTTCGAAGAGCACCGACATGCGTGACGACGCGCAAATCGGTGTCGTCGGCGCGACCGGCGCCGTCGGGCGGGTCACTCTGGAGCTCCTGCGCGAACGAGGTCACGAATCGATTCGCGTGTTCGCATCCTCGCGGTCGGCGGGCATGCGGCTCGGCGATCTCACCGTCGAGGAAGCCACTCCCGAGGCGCTCGGCGCCGCCGAGTTGGACATCTGCCTGTTCTCGGTCGGAGCGTCAGCGAGCCGCGAGCTCGTCCCGCCTGCGGCTCGGGCCGGCGCCCTCTGCGTCGACAAGTCGTCCGCGTTTCGGCTGCAGGACGGGGTTCCCCTCGTCGTGCCGGAGGTGAACGGCGAGCGCGCCCGTGAGAACTCCGGGATTGTCGCGAATCCGAACTGCTGCTCCATTCCCCTGGCCATGGTGCTGGCGCCGCTTCGCGATGCCGTCGGTCTTCGCCGCGTCCGAGTGGCGACGTATCAGTCGGCCGCCGGCGCAGGCTCGCAGGCCATGCAGCGGCTCCTCGAGGAGCCCGTTGAGAAGCACGATCTACGCATGGATTGGGACTTCGACGGAGTCGAGCTCGAAGAGGAGTCGAAGATCCGCGCAGAGACGCAGAAGATCCTCGAGCTGCCGGAACTGCCCGTCAGCGCGACGTGTGTCCGCGTTCCCGTTCTGGTCGGACATGCCGAGGCGCTCTGGGTGGAGACCGAGGAGCCGCTCCGGCCCGATCAGGCGCAAATGCTCCTCGGGGAGGCGCCTGGTCTTCGCCTCGAGCAGTTTCCCTCGCCGCTGGCGGCGACGGGGCTCGACGAGGTGCTGGTCGGTCGCATCCGCGAGGACCACGCCGCGGAGAACGGGCTCGCGCTCTTCCTCGCCTGCGACAACCTGCGCAAGGGCGCGGCCTTGAACGCGATCCAGATCGTCGAGCTCCTGCTTAGAAGTCGCGCAGCTGTCTAACCAGGCGGCGCGGGAGCAGGCGCCGGCTGGAACGCGTCCTTGACGACCTTCAGCACCTTTTCCCGCGTGCCCTCCTCGACCGGCTGCAATCCTCCGAGCTCGAGCCGCGCGAGCTCGATGCGTCCGGCGGAGCGGAGCGTGTGAAACCCGAAGTCGGCCAGGAAGTCTCTCGGAAAGACCGTTCGATGCACGAGGAACCGCTCCGCCGGAGGAGTTCCCTCGCGGTAGCGGTACGCGAACGCCTCGAGGGCGCGGACGCCCTTGTCCCGGGTCTCTCCGATCGCCGCCAAGAACAACGACTGCTCCACCCACGGCTGCGAGTCCGACAGCAGATACGCGCACGTGACGAGCACCGCGTCGTCCGACGCGGGCCCCGCTGGAAGATCGGCGGCGCGAGGGAAGAGCTGCGACGGCCCGTACTGCATGGAGCCGAGCACGCGGCCGTCGTCGTCTCGGTAGATCGTGCCCCACGCCCCCCATTCCGCCTCGGCCCGCTCGACCCACTTCCGCTTCTCGGGCTCGCGGTTTCCCCGTGTCTGCCACCAAACGCAGGTCTGGCAGACGGAGGGAGCGGTCTCGAGCGTCGCTCCCGTGAGCCCGGTGAGGCGGGACGTCATCGTCTGGGCGGAGGCGGGCTCACGGCGCCGACGACGACCTCGACCGACGCGGGCGTGACGTTCGCCATCCGCTCGAGATACTCCGAGACGCGCCGCTGCACCTCCTTGCCGACCTCCGCGCAGCTCTGGCCCCACTCGAGCTCGAGGTTGAGCTCGATCGCGAGTGTGTCCTCGTCGCCTGAGACGGACACGGACTTTCCCCGGTTGAGTGGGCCGTTTGCGAGCCCGGCGACGCCGCTGACCCCGAGAGCGGCGTCGGCCGCGTACCGTTTGAGCACGTCCGCCGCGATGAGGGCCTGCTCCATCACTTCGATCGTACAACCAGCTCGGTGACCTCGGGCCGGGCGAAGAAGCGAAACGGCATGAATGTCGTCCCCAGGCCGGAGGACACGTGGAGCGACGTCGAGCCGTAGCGGTAGACGCCCTGGAGGTCTCGTATTCGTGGATGGGCGAGGTTGAGCCCACCGCCGGGGAACGGCGCCACGATCTGGCCGGCGTGGTAGTGCCCCGCGAGGATCAGGTCGAACGATCCCGGAGGAATACGCCTCGCGATCCCGGGGAAGTGGCAGAGCAGGATGCGGAGCGCCGCGTCGCGATCGGCGAGCAGGTGCGGCTCCGCGTTGCGTGACGCGTAGGTCCGCGGCTCGACGCCCACGATCTGCACGCGCCGACCGCGCAGCTCGAGGTCGACCGTCTCGTCACCGAGCACGACCACTCCCTCGAGTGCGGCGTAGAGCGCCGGATCGATGCGCTGCGAGAACGGGTCGCGGCTGTCCGCGAAGTCGTGGTTCCCTAGGACGAGAAGACAGGGGGCGAGCTTCTCGAGCAGCCGCTCGAGCTCGAGACGGCCGGAGCGACGCGAGAGAAGATCCCCGGTCACACACACAAGCTCGGGACGCCGCTCCGCGACCCAGGTCACCGCCTCGTCGACCGCTCTCTTGCCTCGTGAGGGCACGCCGAGGTGGAAGTCGGAGAGATGGGCGATGCGGAGGCCGTCGAGCTCGGCCGGGACGCCCTCGACCTCGATCTCGAGCACCCGCTTCCTCAGCCATCCCGCCTCGAACCAACCCCAGGCGAGCACGCCTCCCGCTGCTGCCACGATGACAGCGAAGATCCAGGCGACCATCAGCAGACCAAGTGACACTGTGTCACTTGGAGGGAGATCAGACGGACAGCTTCTCGACGACGGGCGCGACCGAGATCACGTGGCGCTTGAACTTGAGGTCGGCGCCGTCGAGACCGGCGGCGACGCCGATCAGCTGCGAGAGATGCAGGATCGGCATCTGGAAGTCCTTTCCCGTCTGCTCGCGGAGCTTGAGCTGCCAGGCATCCAGCGAGAGGTGGCAGAGCGGGCAGGGCGTCACCATCGCGTCGGCGCCAGCCTCGCGCGCCTGCTCGATCGGCTGGATGAGCTCGGCCAGCGCGACTTCCTCGCGCGCCTGGATGATCGGAAAGCCACAGCACTTGATCTTGGCCGGATAGTCGATCGGCTCACCGCCGCAGGCCTCGATGATGCGCTCGAGCGACGAGGGCTTGTCCGGATCCTCGAAGCCGAGGAGCTTCGACGGACGAAGGATCTGGCAGCCGTAGAAGGGCGCGATCTTGAGTCCCTTGAGCCCTTTGTGCGCCGCCTCCTGGAGCAGCTCGTACCCTTCTCCGGCCGCGACCAGCCAGAGGAGGTGCAGGACCTCGACGCCACCCGAGTACTGTGGCGCTCCCACAGCTTCCAGGTTCTCGTTCACCCGGTCGAGGAGCGCGGCGTCGCCCTTGAGCGCATGGTTAGCCTGGCGCAGATTGAGCGTGCAGACGTTGCACACCGTCATTAGCGTGTCCGCGCCGGTCTCCTCCGCGTAGGCGAGGATGCGCGCGTTCAGGTGCAGGTAGAAGTCGGGCTCCGCCTCGTGGATGTCGCCGGCGCCGCAGCAGGTGACCGACTCGAGCTCGACCAGCTCCAGGCCGACCTTGGGCGCGAGCGCCTGCGTCGAGATGTCGAGCTCCTTCGCGGAAAGCGATGCGAGACAGCCCTTGTAGTAGGCAACCGTTCTCATTGCGTCGTCGGCGCCTCGTCCTCGCCCAGAAGCGGTTGCGGCCTCGGGAAGGAGCCCTCGCCGTACGGCTCGTGCCCCTCCTGCTCGTGCTCGAACTCAAGCCGTCCGAGCGGCTTCTCGACCTGCACGATTCCCGCCGCGCCGTCTCGGCCCTGCTGCTTGACGAGGTCGTAGAGCGCCCGCGCCTCGCCCACGTTCTCCGCCACATGGGGCGGAACCGGAGGCGGCACCTTGCCGCGCTTGAAGAGCTGCATGGCGAATCCGACCTCCGTGATCGCGCTGACGACGCCCTGGGTCTTCGGGACGAGCTCGGTCTCACGGAGCCAGCCTGTCGTCTTCGCGGAGGTCACGAACCACTTCGCGTGCTTCGCACCCAGGTCCGTATCGATGCCCTTCGCCATCGCCTGCGCGCCCAGCTTGGCGATCGCATCGCGCGGATCGACGCCCTTCGGACAGCGCTCCTGGCAGAAGTAACAGCGCGTGCAGTCCCAGATCCCGTGCTCCCCCGAGTAGGACTGGAGCCGCTCGACTTCCGTCTTGTCGCGGGCGTCGCCGACGAAGCGCATGCCCTTTGCGAGCGCGGCCGGGCCGAGGAAGTCGGGGTCGGCCTCCATCGAGTTGCACTCCGAGACGCAGCAGCCGCACATGATGCAGAGCGACTCCTTGTGGATGACGTCCATCTGCTCCTGCGAGACGACGTGCTCCTTCTCGCCGGGATCGCTGTAGCCGGAATCGAGCCACGGCTGTACCGCGCGGATCTTCCCCCAGAAGGGCTCCATGTCCACGACGAGATCCTTGACGACCGGGAGGTTCCCCATCGCGGAGATCACCGGGACGTGGCCGGACTGGACGATGTCGTACATGCGGGTCTTGCAGGCCAGGACGGCCGCCCCGTCCATGCGCATCCCACACGAGCCGCAGATCATCATCCGGCAGCTCTTGCGGTACGCGAGCGTCCCGTCGACCCTGTCCTTGATCAGGTCGAGCACGTCGAGAAGCGTCACCCACTCGGGGGCCTCGACCTCGTACTCGACGAGCTTCTTCTGACCCGCGACCGGGTCGTAGCGCCAGATCTTCAGAGGTACTTGCATCAAGTGTGTCGTCTCCGTTCACAGTCGGTGCCGAGCGGCGAGCGAAAAGCAAGCCAGGCTAGGACGCAGGGAGTGTTCGTACCAAAAAGGTACGGACGCGACCGAGGACGACGCATGGCGCCGCTTTGCAGCCGCCGGTGGGTGCCGACTGTGGACAGAGCCGACACTAATATTTCCTCTCCTCTGGCTCCCACTTGGTCATCGTCACCGGCTTCCAGTCGAGCTTGGGGGCGTCGTCCTCCCAGGTGACGAGCGTGTGCCTCAGGTAGCTCTCGTCGTCCCGGTCCGGGTAATCGTAGGGGCGGGCGTGGGCGCCGCGGCTCTCCTTCCGCGCGAGCCCGGAGACGATCATGCACTCGGCGAGCTCGAGCAGGAACCCGAGCTCGAGCGCCTGCGTGAGATCGGTGTTGAAGACGTTCCCCTTGTCGTCGACGATGACCCGCTCGTAGCGCTCGCGCAGTCGCTGCACGAGCTCACCCTGCCCGAGCATCTGCTCCTCACGCCGGAAGACGCCGAAGTTCTCGTGCATCGTCTCCGCGAGCTCGTCGCGGATCTGCCATGGGCGCTCGCCTTCCGAGCGGTCGAGCAGCGTCTTGAGCTCGCGCTCGGCGTCCTGCTCGACCGAGGGCGAAACCGTGATTGTGGTGTTCGAGAGCGCCCAGTCCGCGGCGTGGGCGCCTGCGCGCTTGCCGTAAGTGATCGTCTCCATGAGTGCGTTTCCGCCGAGGCGGTTCGCGCCGTGCACGGAGACACACGCGACCTCGCCGGCCGCATAGAGTCCTTCGAGGCTCGTCCGGCCCCAGACGTCGGTGTCGACGCCGCCCATGTGGTAGTGGGCGCCCGGACGAACCGGGATAGGCTCGAAGATCGGATCCACGCCCGCGAAGGTCATCGAGAGCTCGCGTGTGCCGTGCAGCCGGTCGAGGATCCTCTCCGCGCCGAGGTGACGAAGGTCCAGCATGACGTTGCCGTCGATCCCGCGACCCTCGTCGATCTCCGTCTGCTCGGCGCGGGAGATGACGTCGCGCGAGGCGAGCTCCATCGCGTTCGGCGCGTAGCGGATCAGAAAGCGCTCGCTCTGGGCGTTCAGGAGATACGCGCCCTCACCGCGGCACCCTTCCGTGATCAGCACTCCGGTCGGCGCGAGCGTCGTGGGATGGAACTGCATCATCTCCATGTCCTTGAGCGCGACTCCGGCCCGGAGCGCCATCGTCATCCCGTCGCCGGTGCACGCGTAGGCGTTCGTCGTGCCCGTGTAGAGGCGGCCCGCGCCACCAGTGGCGAGAATCACGGTCTTCGCGCCGATCGACTTGATACCGCCGTCAAGCAGATCCCAGGAGATGACCCCTTGGCAGCGATCCTCGTCGATGACGAGCTTCCACGCGAAAAACTCCTCGTAGGTCTTGATGTCGCGCTTCATCACTTGCTCGTAGAGGACATGGATGAGTACGTGGCCGGTGATGTCGGCTGCGTAGGCGGTGCGCGGCTCCCCCGCCGCGCCGAAGGGACGCTGCGCGATCCGCCCGTCGGCCGTGCGCGAGAAGACCGCTCCCCATTGCTCGAGCTGGTAGACGTCGTCCGGCGCCTCCTGGCAGAGGATCTCGATCGCGTCCTGGTCGCCGAGGTAGTCGGAGCCCTTGACGGTGTCGAACGCGTGCTTCCCGGGGTCGTCCTCGGAGGCGTTTCCGAGCGCGGCGTTGATCCCGCCCTCGGCCGCGCCGGAATGGCTCCGAACGGGATGGATCTTGGAGATCATGGCGACGTCGGCGCCCGCGTCGAAGGCCTCGATCGCCGCCCGCATACCCGCGCAGCCGGCGCCGACGACGAGCACGTCGTGTCTGGCTTCCACGCGAATGACGCTACCTGATCGCCGTCGGGGCTCACGCCTGGAACTACGCGCGCGAGAAGATTGCCTTAGCGCTCGCCGCCGCGGTCATCGGGACCGTGCAAGTCGGCCGCGTTCCGCGGCACGCGCCCGACCAGGAGCGGAAGCGCCAGCCCTTCGCCGGCGTCGCTGTGAGCCCGACCGGGACGAACGACGGGAACGCCGCCGAGCAGCGCGGACGGCAGGTAATTCCGGCGCGCGAGCTCCGCACCGCCCCCCGGCCCGAGACGGCCACAGAAAGGCGATACACCGCCGGCGCGAAGAGCGCCGAGACCGCCGCGCCCGGAGCGACCGTGACGACGCAGGTCGAGGCGCCCGTACACACGCCGTTCCAGCGGACGAGCTTCGCGCCTGGGCGCGGAACCGCGGTCAGGCCGAGCCGCGTCGACGTGTTCCATGTTGTCGTGCAGCTCTGCGCGCAATCGAGTCCGGGCACGTCCGCCGTCACCCCGCCGGGGCCGGAGATGGTCACCGTGAACGGCTGCTGGCGGTCGAGCTGGACGAGCCAGGCCGCGTCCTGGGAGTCGGTGAACGCAGCCGCATGACCGTAGTAGTCGTCTCTTCCGGGATCGAGCAGCTTCGCGTCGAGTGGCGCGGCGTCGAGGAACGGGTGCATGAGATCGCTCGCCGAGTCGCACGTGTGGCCGCCCTGCGCCTCCGGGCATCTGTGTGGAGCGCCACGCGGCACCGCCCCGAGCGTGTGCAGGAGCTCGTGCGCGGCGATCACCGACGACGGGGCGCCCGAGCACGCCTGAACGTAGATCGCGGCCACCCCGAAGCCGGACGCGAGGCTGGCGCCCTGGCCGCACAGGTCGGCCTGAGCCACCGGCCCGTCGAAGTAGACGAGATGCTTGGTGAACGTCGACCCGAAACCCAAGCCGGGGAGCGCGTTGAAGAGCGTGACGAAGCGGCTGTCCTCAGGGGTCAGCTGCGCGCTGGTCTGCGGCAAACGCAAGACCGTGAGGTCGAGCTGGGCGCCGCACGAGAGTTGCGTCAGGTCGTTGCGGGGCGTCCGCACCGGATCCTCTCGTCGCCACCAGGCATCGATCGCCTCCGCGTCCGTCTGCATCCTGCTCGCGAAGGTGGAGAACCGGTCGGGCGCATCCGACGGGAGCACGTAGATCCAGTGCACGGGTGAGCCCGAGATCGTGTTGGGCCGCCGGTCGACCTGCGTGGGGGTTCCGCACCAGGTCGCGGCGGTCCGAGCGGGCAGACGTGGCGCGGGAAGAGCTTCGACAGCTCCTTCATTCGTCACCTGCTCGAGTCTCACGTCGCGAGTGACAAGGCCGGGGCCGCTGCCCGGGCCCACCGAGCCACCGGAGACGGAGACGAGAGCCGCCAGGATCGCGGCCGAGACGAGCGGTGAGCGCACGGGCGACCGCACTCAGGGTCGTGACACGGTCACGGTCACCTGGCCGGCAGCGCCACTCGGTGTGACGCGCGCGAACAGCGAGCGCTGTCCGCAGATCCCGGTCGTCAACCGCTTCACTCGCTGTGAAACGAACTGACCACGCCGCAGGACGGTGCTTCGGTTGGCCGCGACGAGCGCGACCTCGTGTAGGGCCGCGCGGGGAAGCGTCGCGCTGAGCACGAGTTCGCCGTCCAGCGGTGTCGCCAGCGGGATCCACCACACCTTCTTCCCGCCCTTCGCGAAGGTGCGGCGGAAAACCGACTTCTGATTTGCCAACCACGGCTGCAGGACGTCGCGCTCGGCCGCCAGAAGACCAGCCTCGTCGGGGAAGAAGCTGGGAGCGATTATCGGCCAGGTCGCAGTCGTGATCCCGGCTTTCCGCTCGTCCATCAGCCGGTAGACCTCCGCCCAGGCCTCGCCCGGGTTCTGGGCGTAGTTCGAGCCCTCGTTCCCCGGAAACGCCTCCCGTCGCGTGACGCGCGGACACACGGTGGCGGTGCTCGCCCAGTGCTTCGGGCCCCAGTCGACCGCCCGCCAGGGGGTGTTCACCCGGTTCCAAGCGACATGGTGGCCATACTCATGGCGCACGACCTCCTCGGGCGTGGTGCCGTCGGGCGCCGGCTCTCCGAGCGACACCATCTCGTTGCCGGAGTAGCAGCCGAGCGCGCGAGCGCCGCACAAGTCCTGCACCTCCTCGAGCGACGCGATGTTGGACGTGAGAAGCGCCAGCTCCGGTCCATGCGTGACCCTCGCGAGAAACTCGGCCCACTTCTCCGGCGTCTCGGCGGGGAGCGCGTTCGAGACGAAGACCCGTACCACCTCGCCCGTCGACGCGGTGATCGGGCCGCCACGCCAGGTGAGCGCGCTTCGCGCGGCGCGATTGACTCGCGCTCGGCTGGTCGGTCCCTCGAACGACCGCGAGAGCGTCGGCGTCGAGGCGAAGCTCGAGGCGCGAGGCGTATCGAGCGCTGCACCCGCGGCAAGCACGACAAGCAGCAATCCCGCGAATACGGCGGCAAGCACGCGGGACGCCACCCGTCCGTTATAGCCCGAGCTTCGTGAAGAAGAGATAAGAATCCGCGTCGAGCTCAGAGCGTCGGGCCGGAGGCCGTGACGCCGGGAGAGACGTCCTCGAAGCGCTTGAAGTTCTCTCGGAACATGTCCGCGAGGTGACGCGCCCTTTCGTCGTATGCAGTCGGATCGGCCCAGGTCAGACGCGGATTGAGCAGGCTCGACTGCACGCCTGGCGCCGCGACGGGAACGTCGAAGCCGAAGACGGGATCCTTCCGGTACTCGACCCCGGCCAGCTCGCCGGAAAGCGCCGCGTGCAAGAGCGCGCGGGTCGCGGCGATCGGCATCCGGTGGCCCTTACCGTACGGGCCTCCCGTCCAGCCGGTCGAGACGAGCCAGACCGTCGCGCCGTGACGGTCGAGCCGCTCGCCAAGCAGATGCGCGTACACCGACGGCGCCTGCGGGAGGAAGGGCGCCCCGAAACAGGCGGAGAACGTGGGTTGCGGCTCCTTAACCCCGATCTCGGTGCCGGCGAGCTTCGCCGTGAAGCCCGAGAGGAACCAGTACAGCGCCTGGTCGCGCGACAGGCGCGCGATCGGAGGCAGGATCCCGTAGGCGTCGGCGGTCAGGAAGAAGACGGAGCTCGGATGCCCGGCGCGCTTCGCCGGCAACGCGTTCGCGATCTGCTCGAGCTTGTAGGCAGCGCGGGTGTTCTCGGTCTTCGCGTCGGCGTCCAAGTCGAGAACCCCCTGGTCGTCCACGACGACGTTCTCGAGGACAGTGCCGAACGCGCGGGTCGTCCCGTAGATCTCGGGCTCGGCCTCGGCCGAGAGCCGGATCACCTTCGCGTAGCAGCCCCCCTCGAAGTTGAAGACGCCATCGTCGGCCCAGCCGTGCTCGTCGTCACCGATCAGCTGGCGCTCGGGGTCGGCCGAGAGCGTCGTCTTGCCGGTGCCCGAGAGACCGAAGAAGATCGCCACCGAGCCGTCTTGTCCGCGGTTCGCCGAACAGTGCATCGGAAAGACGCCCTCGAGCGGCAGCCGGTCATTCAGGAGCGTGAAGATGGACTTCTTGATCTCGCCCGCGTAATACGTGCCCCCGATCAAGACCTCGCCACGGGACGGGTGGAGGACGACGAACGTGCCGCTTCTCGTCCCATCCTCATCGGGCTCGGCCGAGACCGAGGGCGCGTGCAGAACGAGAGCGTCGATCGACATCTCCTCGAGCTCGTCGGGCGAGGGATCGATGAAGAGCGTCTTGGCAAACAGCGCGTGCCAGGGGCTGCCCGTGAGCACGCGCACCGCAATGCGATGACCAGGATCCGCGCCCGCGAACGCGTCGACGACGTAGACGTCACCCTTGCCGAGCTCCGCTCTCACCTTCTCGCGCAGTCGCTCGAACGACTCCTCCGAGATCTCTGCGTTCACGTCACCCCACCAGATCCGCTCCTCGGAGCCCGGCTCGCGGACGATGAACTTGTCCTTCGGCGACCGGCCGGTGTGGACGCCCGTGTCGACCACGAGTGACCCGCCCTCGGCAAGCGTGGCGTCGCCGCGCTCGAGGGCGTGCGCGTACAGCTGGGACGTGGTCGGATGCCAGTGGATCCGACCGCGGACGTCGATCCCGTGCTCGGCGAGCGAGCCGCGGTCCGGAGCCGTCGCGATCATCGGAGGTCGTTGGTCGTCATCGTGGGAGCGGCCTCATCGTATGGCCTGAAAGCGTTCGATGACATCGGAGACAGGGTCGAGCCAGGCTCGGGCGCGTGGCAGCGTGATGAGCGAGCCGCCGCCCGTTCGCAGCGCGACGCCGTGGAGGCCGCGTGGAATAAGCGTGTAGTCGCCCTGCGCGCCTGCCGCCAGTGCTCGCTCGAACCCGCTACGGGAATGCTTCGCGCTGACTCCGGGAACCAGCGGAAGCCAGCGGTCCCAGGCGCCGTGCACGACGTCGAAGCGCTTGCCTCGCAGCGGCTCGAGATCCAGCTGCAGCGGAATCCATGGTGCGAGCCCGAGCACGGCAGCGACCCGCTCGTGGCCCGCGGCGCCGATCGCGACAGCGCCTCCCATCGAGAAGCCGACGAGGATGGACGGCCGGCCGGCTGCATCGAGGGCGTCCCCCGCATCCATGACACAGGAGGGGAGCTCGTTCCAGCTCTTCGTCCGGTAGCGCACCTCGAAGAACGCGACCGCGGGGAAGCGCTCGGCCAGGCGCTCGGCGAGCCACTCGCTGGTCGCGCTCCAGGTTCCGGCGAGGCGTCTCGCCGTGCCGCCGTTCACGAGCACTGCGGCCAGCGGCGCATCGGGATTGCGGACACGCGCTTCGGCGCCGTGGGCGAGCTGGAAGCTACGCACGGGCAGATTCTGTGTTTTACGCCTCGTCCGCGGTGGCGAGAGCCGTCACCGAGGGCATGCCATCTTCCCGAGAAGCGAGCTCGGCGAAGCGGCCGCCACGCCCGATCAGCTCGTCGTATGTCCCGATCTCGACCACACGGCCGCGATCGAGCACGACGATCTGGTCGGCGTCACGCACGGTCGAGAGCCTATGCGCGATGGCAATCGTCGTCCGGCCCTCCGAGAGGCGCTCGAGCGCCTCCTGCACGAGCCACTCGGTCTGCGTGTCGAGCGAGGACGTCGCCTCGTCGAGGACGAGGACGGGCGGGTTTCGCAGGATCGTGCGCGCGATCGCGATTCGCTGCTTCTCCCCTCCGGAGAATCGATATCCCCGCTCACCCACCATCGTGTCGTACCCGTCCGTCAGCGTTGCGATCTGCTCGTGGATCTGGGCCGCGCGCGCAGCCTCTTCGATTTCCGCGTCACTCGCTTCCGGCCGGGCGAAGCGCAGATTCTCCCGCACGGTGGCATGGAAGAGATACGTCTCCTGTGAGACGACGCCCACAGCGGCTGCGAGCGACTCGAAGCTGAGGTCGCGAACGTCGGCGCCGTCGATCGACACTGTGCCCTCGGTCGCGTCATAGAGCCGAGCGACGAGATACGCGCAGGTCGTCTTCCCGGAGCCGGTCTCGCCGACGAGCGCGGTCTTCGTACCCGGCGGAACCGCGAAGGAGACGTCCTGAAGCGTCCAGGCAGCGTCGTCGTAGCGGAACCAGACGGCATCGAGGACGACCTCGCCACGCGGCGCCAAGAGCGCTTGTGAGCCCTCGACGATGTCGACGCGCTGGTCGAGGTACTCGAAGATGCGATCGAAGAGCGCGAGCGAGCTCTGCACCTCGAGCTGCACTCCGAGCAGGCTTCCGATCGGGAAGAAGAGCCGCGTCTGCAGCGTAGTGAAGGCGACGAGCGTCCCGATCGTGATCGAGGCGTTCCCCTGCGCGATCGTGAGGCCTGCGAACCAATACACAAGCGCCGGCATCACGGCGAACGTGGTCTGGATCGCAGCCATGACCCAGCGGCCGGTCATCCGGCTTCGCACCTCGAGTTCCGCGAGTCGCCCCGACTCCGTCTCGAATCGCTGCGCGAGATCCTCGGTGCGGCCCATCGTCTTCCCGAGCAGGATCCCGGAGACCGAGAGCGACTCCTGCACGATCGAGGAGACGTCGGCAAGCGACGCCTGCTTCTCCGCCGTGACCTTCCTGCGCTGATCCCCGACCCGCTTGGTCAGCCAGACGAAGAGCGGCAGGAGCGCCAGCGCGAAGGCCGCGAGCCGCCAGTCGAGGAGCACCATCGCGACGATGGTGGCGAGAACCGTGGTCACATTCGCGAGCACGGAGGTCGCAGTCGAGGTCACGACATTCTCGATGCCGCCGATGTCGTTGGCGATTCGGCTCTGCACCTCGCCGGTCCGCGTGCGCGTGAAGAACGCGAGCGAGAGCCGCTGCAGGTGTCGGTAGACCTGCGTGCGGAGATCGTGCATCACGCTCTGCCCGATGCGGTTGGAGAGGAGCGTCTGCCACACGCCGAGGGCGCCGGTCACGATCGGGATCGCGACCATGCCTGCGACGAGCGCGCTCAGGAGGCCCACTCGCTGCTGGGGGATCGCGACGTCGAGCACCTCGCGGAGCAGGAACGGAGAGATCACGCCGAGGCTCGCCGAGACGACGATCAGTCCTGAGACGGCCGCCAGGCGCGTGCGATACGTGCGGAAGAGCTGGACGATGCGCCGGAAGTTCGCCTTCCGGACGGCAGGATCGGCGGGCCGCTCGGGCGGTTCGCCGCTGCTGAAGGAGTCGTAACGCCGGCCTGGCATTGGTCTAAGCCTGCCTGCGCGCGGTCAGTCGAGGCCGAGCGCGATGCGGAGGGCGTCGTCGAGCCGGCCGACCTGCATGGGATCGAGCGAACCTCGGTACCGACCGAGGCCTGCCTTCGGGAGGGTGAACAGGTTGTCGCAATTCACCACACAGTCGTGGCCGAGACCCTCAGCTCGACCGACGAGCACCTCGGTCGACAAACCACGAACGTTGCTGGTGATTCCCGCGATTGTGACATTCCGCAACAACGGAATGGCTTCGTCTCGAGTGATGATGACGGCCGGGTGACGACCGCCCGGAATGGTCACGTCATGAATGTCTCCGCGGTTCAGAGCGGCTCCTTTCCCGCCTCCTCCGACTCGACCCACGCTGCAAACAACGCCAAGCCGAGCTCGCCGACCCATTCTTCTTGCGGGTGCTTCTCATATCCGCGTCGATACGTCTCGACGATCTCGCGCTCTTTCTCCTGGCGGAGAAGCAGCCCGAGACCCTCGCGCAACGCCGCGCTGCGACTTGCGAAGCGGCCACGCGCCACCGCATCGTCGAGTTTCTTTGCATCCTCGCTTGGGATGCGCACAGGTACCTGAATTGACATACAAGCCTACTGTATGCGACTCGGGCGAGCGTCGCAAGTGGCCGAACGGGACGGGGTATGCGGCAGGCCAAGGGTCTCCGAGGGCGAAATCCGTGGAATGGAGACGAGCGCGACAATCGACCGCTACCTCGAGCATGGAGGTCTGTCAGAGGCGACGCAGCGGGCATACGGCTCGGACCTCGATGCCTTCGCGCGTTGGCTCGGCGAGCGAGGCATCGGACTCGAGGAAGTCGACGCGCGGGTCCTCTCTGACTGGATAGCCGACCTCGGGAGCGGCCGGCGGAAGCTCGCGCCGGCCACCGTCTGCCGCCGGGTGGCCGCGGTCCGCTCCTGCCTACGCTTCACCTTCGGCCCGAGCCGCGTTCCGGACGCGGCGTTCTCGTCTCGCCGGCCGAGGCGTCTCCCCGATGCGCCGAAGACCGCCGAGGTGGACGAGCTCTTGGAGCTGGTCGACGGCGACTCCCCTCTCGCGCTCCGAAACCGAGCGCTTCTCGAGCTCCTCTACTCAGGAGGGCTGCGGAGCGCCGAGGCGGTGGGGCTCGACCTCGCGGACGTCGAGTTCGAGCGCGAGGCCGTTCACATTCGCGGCAAGGGCGGCAAGGAGCGCAGCGTGCCGCTGGGGGAGGAGGCGGCGCACCACGTCGCCCGCTACCTCCGCGACGCCCGCCCAACTCTCGCTCGAGGCGCGCTCGACGCGCTGTTCCTCTCGGTGCGAGGCCGACGGCTGGACACGAGCACCGTGCGGCGGCTCGTGCGAAACCCGCACCGGCTGCGGCATGCGTTCGCAACCCATCTGCTCGAGGGCGGGGCCGATCTGCGGACGATCCAGGAGCTCCTCGGCCACGCCTCGCTCTCGACGACGCAGATCTACAGCCACGTGGACGCGAAGCGCCTACGGCGCGTGTACGACCGCTCGCACCCGCGGTCTTAGTGCGGCGGGGAGCACTTAGCTACGGATGGCAGGAGTCGGAGCCGCCGGCGAGCTGCAGTTGCAGCTCGTTCATCCTCGTCTCGTGCGCGCGGTCGAGCTCGCTTTCCGGGTCGTAATCGCCCAGCCCGTCGCCCTCCCAGCTGACATCGGGCGTCACTCCTGGGCCGCTCGTCGCCAGGCGGTAGCGGCGGCCCGTCCCCGGTGGCAGCGTCTCGCCCGAGGGGATTCGGTGTGGCACGAAGCCGTAGCAGAACATCCCGTCGGGCCGGCGAGCGACGAAACCGTTCTCACGGTGCCAGCCAGGCCCGTACGCCGGGTCGAGGGTGTCGAGGTAGAGAACGCGGCCGTAGGAGTCGAGCGGGTCCCCCGTCGGGGTCGTCGCGAACCCGTGGACGGGACGACCGCGATAGCTGAGCCGCCCGAAGAGGTGTTGCCAGCGGCCACCGTAGCTCCAGTCGAGCCAGACATCGAGTTGGGCGACCGGCCCACTCCAGTGTGATAGCCGGAGCTCCCAGGCGCCGTGGCCGACCTTCCAGGGCGGCAGCGCGAAGTTCGCCTGAGACCTCTGCCAGCGCTGCAGCGCCCAATGGGAGCCGTCCGGCGCCGTGCAGCTGGCGACGACCCAGGGCAGCGCAGTCCCGGTGTATCTCCCGCACACGTTCGACGCCGTCTTCCACAGAGGCTGGCCAAAACGCTTCCCACCTCCGCTGTAGTCGATCTGGAACGCGACCTGCTCGCGACTCGTGCTCGGCATCCGCGCGTTCACAGCTCCCCACGCGAGCACGTGCCGCAGGCGACCGTCGGCGCGATAGGTGACGATCGCCCTCCCGTCCCGAGCTACCGACAGCCGTTCCGACAACGTGTTTCGTGCGACGAGCTGGGACGCCTGGGCCGGAGCGGGAACGGCCGCCGAGAGAAGCGCGGCCACGACGCCCACGAGCAGCGTCCAAGAGAGGAGCCGGAGGTTCCTCGCCGAAACGGTCCGAGCCCCATGGCCGTCCCGCCGGATCCGGAGCTCGATCGCTACCTGCTGATTCTGGCGGCCAGGCGCTCGCCTCGCACCCTCGACGCATACCGCCGAGACCTGCGGTCCCTGGCGGCTTTCCGGGGCGGCAACGTCGGAGACGCCACGGTCGACGATCTGGAGCGCTGGCTCGCCGCCATGCGCGCTCAGGGCCTCGCATCCTCGACCCTCGCACGGCGCGTGTCTGCGGTGCGGACCTACTTCCGGCATCTCATCCTCATCGGCGGCCGGAGCGAGAATCCCGCTGCCGCGATCAAGCTACCCCGACGCGGGCGCCGGCTGCCGCGGGTGCTGTCCCCATCCGAGACCGAGCGACTCATCGACGCGGCGACCGGATCCACCCCGCGCACCCTCCGCGACCGGGCGCTCGTCGAGCTCTTGTACGGCGCCGGGTTACGTGTCTCGGAGGCGATGGGCCTCGAGAAGAACGCGGTGGACGTCGAGGAGCGGATCGTCCGCGTGCACGGCAAGGGCGGCAAGGAGCGCCTCGTTCCCCTCGGTCGCCCTGCTGCCGAGGCGGCGCGGCGCTACCTCGCGCTCGGCCGGCCCCACCTCGACCGCCGCTACCGGCCGGAGCTCTTTCTCAATGCTCGAGGCGGTGCGCTCACCCGCGCGGGCGCCTTCCTCATCCTGCGCCGCCTGGCCGAGAGGGCCGGCCTCGAGCCCGAGCGCGTTCATCCCCACCTTCTCCGCCACTCCTTCGCGACGCATCTACTCGAGGGCGGAGCCGACCTCCGCTCGGTGCAGGAGATGCTCGGGCACGCCGATCTGGGAACAACGGAGCGCTATACGCACATCTCGGATCGCCGCCGTCGCGAGGTCTACTTCCTCACGCACCCGCACGCCCGTCGTAAGGCTCCGCGCTAGAGCGAAAGACGTAACAACTCTGCAACGAGTCAGGGCGTCGTTCGACCGGCTCCCTATACTCGCCCGCCTGAGACAAGTTCTCGAGACCCCACTCCGCGAGCTCTTCGGATTCGACGCATTTCGTCCTGGGCAGGAGGAGGTCGTGCACGCCGCGATCGAGGGCCGAGACACGCTCGCGCTGATGCCGACGGGCTCGGGGAAGTCGCTCACCTACCAGCTCGCTGCGATGCTCCGCCCGACGCCGACGCTGGTGCTGTCCCCGTTGATAGCGCTGATGAAGGATCAGGTAGACAAGCTGCCGCCGAAAGTGGCTTCTACGGCGACTTTCGTCAACTCGTCGCTCTCCGTCGAGGAGAGCGCGGCACGGCTCACGAAGGTCGCCTCCGGAGAGACCAGGCTCGTGTACGCCGCGCCCGAGCGCCTGCGCCAGGCGCGCTTTGTCGAGATGCTCCGCACGATCGGCATCGGGCTGGTCGTGGTGGACGAGGTCCACTGCGTGAGCATGTGGGGCCACGACTTTCGGCCTGACTACCTGTTCATCCGGAAAGGGCTCGAGGAGCTCGGCGGCCCGACCTTGCTCGGCATGACGGCGACCGCGACGCCTGAGATCGCACGCGACATCGGCGTAGCGCTGGGCCGCGAGCCCGAGGTCGTGCACACCTCGGTCGTGCGACCGAACCTGCGCTACGACGTGGCTCGGGTCGCGAACGCGGAGGACCGCCTACAGATTCTCGTGGAGCGCCTTCGCGCGCTCGGCGGGGGCTCGTCCATCGTGTACGCCCGCTCGCGTCGCTCGACGGAGGAGGTCGCGAGAGTGCTCCGCGGGCACGGGCTCCGCGCCGAGCACTACCACGCGGGACTCGAGCCCCAGGAACGCACGCGGGTGCAGGACGACTTCGTGGCCGGCCGCGCGCAGGTCGTGGTCGCGACAACGGCGTTCGGAATGGGCATCGACAAGCCGGACGTGCGGCTCGTGTGCCTGGTCAACTTTCCCGACTCGCTCGAGGGCTACGTGCAGATGATCGGCCGCGCCGGACGCGACGGCGTCCCCAGCGAGACGCTTCTGCTCGCGAGCCCGAGCGATGCGGTGGCGCTGCGGCGGTTCGCGGTCTCGGACGTGCCCGCTCCGGCCGATCTCCGTGCGATCTATCGGGCGCTGCGAGACGCGGACAAGAGCGTCGATCCATCCGAGCTCAGCTCCCTCGTTCCGGAGCGCGATCCACGTGTGCTCGTCGGCATGCTCGAGCAGGCTGGGCTCGTGCGGCGCGGGTTCGACGACGGGCGTCGCATGAACGTCGAGCTGCTCACCGTTCCCGAAGATGCGGCCGCGCGCGTCGAGTCGCTCCTCGACCGGGCTCGGCTGGTCGCGGAGGCGCGAGCAGACCGGATCATCGCCTTCGCCGAGGTCCGCACATGCCGCCACGCGCAGGTGGCGGAGCACTTTGGCGAAGAGTTTGCTCCTCCGTGCGGGATGTGCGACGTGTGCGCTCCTCTCGCCGAGACCTCGAGCGCGGTCCCGCCGGCGCCGCCACTGCCCGAAGACGTGGGAGAGGCGATCGTCGATGCCGTCGCAGGACTGACGTGGCCCATCGGGCGACGGAGCCTCGTCGCGACGCTCTGTGGGTCGCTGAAGGCGCCTCCCTCGGCGCGGAGCTCGCTCGCGTACCGTCTGCTCGCCGCGGCATCGGAAGCGGACGTGAGGCGGTGGGTGCAGCTCCTCGAGCTCGCCGGAGCACTGGTCGAGCACACGACGCCGGACGGGTTCCGCGTGCTCATGGCCGACGCGGACGCCCCTCGACCCAGGATCAGAACGGGCGCGGCGACAGAAGATGTCGACGAAGTCGTCGCCGCGCGACTGCGCACCTGGCGCCTCGAGCGCTCGCGGGCGGACGGCGTTCCCGCCTATGTCGTGCTGCACGACTCGACGCTGCAGGAGCTTGCGGCCGTCAGGCCGCAGACACACGGCGAGCTCGCCGGTGTCAAGGGGTTCGGGCCGGTCAAGCTCGAACGCTACGCGGACGACGTGCTGGCGGCGATCGAAAGCGGGTGACTGTCACCCGCAGGTGACTGTCACCAGGCGTTTCGGCCCTCCTACACGCTCGGATCCGGCCTGTCGAGAATCTTCTGCGCCTGCTCCTCCCGAAAGCGCCGCAAGCGCTCCTCGATCTCGCCGTCCGCGCGCGCGAGAATCGCGGCTGCGAGGAGCGCCGCGTTGACGGCGCCCGCCCGTCCGATCGCTAGCGTTCCGACCGGGATCCCCGCGGGCATCTGCACGGTCGAGAGCAGCGAGTCGAGTCCCCCGAGCGCGGTTCCCATCGGAATCCCGAGGACGGGCTTGAGTGTCCGCGAGGCGACGACCCCCGCAAGGTGCGCCGCGCCGCCGGCCGCAGCGACGAACACCTGCACGCCACGACTCTCGCCGTCCGCCACGTACGCCTCGAGCGCGCCGGGCGTGCGATGCGCCGAGAGCACGCGCACCTCGTGCGGGATCTCGAGCTCCCGGAGCGTCGTCACACAGTGCTCCATCGTCTCCCAGTCGGAAGCCGAGCCCATGATCACCGCAACTGCCGGGCTCACTTGGCCGAGGCTTTCTTCTTCAGCGAGGCCTGCACGACGCGCGCGGTCTTGCGGAGGTCGGCGTCGACGTCATCGGCTTCGGAGATCCCTTCGAGCAGCTGCAGCGTGTCACTTCGGGACGCGCCGTTTTTCAGGCAGATGATCGCGAGACGGCGTACGGCCAGGTTCGGATCGCGCGCCGCGAGCTCGTGCAGCAACGGCCGGAACGAGTTGATGTCACCGGGGTGGCCCCGCGAGAGCCCCTCGAGCGCGATCAGCGCAGACCCGCGAGCAGCGGGACTCTCGTCCTCGAGCCCTCTACGCAAGAGCTCGCGCTTCTGGCGAAACCGGAACTGCGCGATCGCCCGGTAGCCCTGGGCCCGAACGCGGTAGTCGGAGTCGCGCGCGGCGGCCTCGATCTCCTCGTCCCACTGCACGCGGAGCGTCGCCAGCGCCTTCTCGTCCCCAGCCTGCGCGAGAGCATCCGCCGCCGCAGCCGCTTCGGCGAGACTCATGACGCAGAAGACAGCGCGCGAGGCTCCGGGCCGACGTAGCGAGCCGACGGGCGGAACAGCCGGCCCGTCTTCTTCTGCTCGAGGATGTGCGCCGACCAGCCCGCGACCCGCGAGCACGCGAACATCGCCGGCGCGAGCGCGGGCGGTATCTCGGCGATGTCGAGCACGACCGCCGAGTAATACTCGACGTTCGTCGCCAGCACTCGCTCGGGGTGCCGCTTCTGAAGCGCCTCCAGCGCGGCATTCTCGAGCGCTTCCGCGACATCGACGTGTGGCGATCCGAGATCCTTTGCAGTCTGCTTGAGAATGCGCGACCGCGGGTCCTCAGCCCGATAGATGCGGTGCCCGAAGCCCATGATCCGCTTGCCACTGGTGAGCGCTTCCTCGACCCAGCGCGCGGCGTCTCCCGTCCCCGCGACTTCCTCCAGCATCGGGAGAACGTACGCGGGCGCGCCTCCGTGCAGCGGCCCGGAGAGCGCTCCGACCGCGGAAGAGAGGGAGGCGCCGCAGTCCGCTCCGGTCGAGGCGACGATGCGCGCGGTGAAGGTCGACGCATTCAGCCCGTGCTCGGCTGTGCAAATCCAGTACGTGTCGATCGCCTTCGTGTGTCGTGGGTCGGCCTCGCCCCGCCAACGCAGCAGGAACTTCTCGGCGGCGGTCTTGCCCTGCGCGACGACCTCATCGGAGATCGAGTCGCCCAGGCCGTCGGCAACCCGTGCGGAGCGCGCGACGATCGTCATCATCTGCGCCGAGAGCCGGCCAAGGTCCTCGCGCGCCTGCTCGTCCGAGATCTCGTTCAGCTTCCCGAGCTTCCAGTCGCCGGCGAGGCGCGCCGTCTCGGCTTGGAGGTCGGCGGGAGCGTTTCCGGTCAGACGCGCCGGCTCGTATGGCTCCGGATCGGGCATCTTCGAGTCCGCGTCGTCGTCCACGAGCAGACCCCAGACGTTCTCGTACGGAACGTGCCCGACGAGCTCCTCGATGTCCACGCCCCGGTAGCGGAGCGATCCGCCCTCGCGGTCGGGCTCCGCGATCTCGGTCTCGACGGCGACGACGCCTTCGAGCCCCGGCTTGAAGTCGGCGACCTCCATCGGCCGGGACGGTACCTGACCAGGCGAAGGCTCAAGGTACGATCCGGCGCGCCCATGGGCCATCGCGTGACCCTCATTCCCGGTGACGGGACCGGCCCCGAGCTCACAGAGGCGACCCAACGCGTCCTCGAGGCGACCGGGGTGGACCTCGACTGGGACGTGCGTCAGGCCGGAGTCGAGGTCATGGAGGAGGCCGGCACGCCTCTTCCCCAGGAGACGCTCGACTCGGTCAAGCGAAACGGCGTGGCGCTGAAGGGCCCGATCACCACCCCGATCGGCGCCGGCTTTCGCTCGGTCAATGTCGCCCTGCGCCATGAGCTCGAGCTCTATGCCTGTCTGCGCCCGTGCAAGACGTATCCGGGAGTTCGCACGCGCTACGAGATGGTGGACATCGTCGTCGTCCGCGAGAACACCGAGGACCTCTACGCAGGCATCGAGTACGAGGCCGGTAGCGACGAAGCCGCGAAAGTCATCGAAACGCTGAATGGACTGCAGACCAAGAAGATCGCCGCGGGTTCGGGGATCTCCGTCAAGCCGATGAGCGCGGAGGCGTCCGAGCGGATCATCCGCTTCGCGTTCGAGCACGCCCGCGCGAACCATCGCCGAGAGGTCGCGGGAGTGACGAAGGCGAACATCATGAAGT
Source organism: Gaiellaceae bacterium (assembly GCA_051002595.1). Classification (GTDB taxonomy): domain Bacteria; phylum Actinomycetota; class Thermoleophilia; order Gaiellales; family Gaiellaceae; genus GMQP-bins7. The sequence continues at coordinate 15,795 of JBPCMD010000069.1, read as the reverse complement.
TCACCGACGGGCTGTTCTTGGAGGTCTTCCGCTCGGTCGCACAGGACTACCCGGACATCGCCTCGCGAGAGGTGCTCGTCGACGCGCTCTGCATGCAGCTCGTTCAGCGGCCCGAGGAGTTCGACGTGCTGGTGCTCCCGAACCTGTACGGCGACATCGTGAGCGACGTGACGGCAGGTCTCGTCGGTGGCCTCGGGGTGGCGCCGGGGGCCAACATCGGCGCGGACGCGGCCGTCTTCGAGGCTACCCACGGCTCGGCGCCGCGGTACAAGGGCCTGAACAAGGTCAATCCCACCGCGATGATCCTCTCCGGGAAGCTCATGCTCGAGCATCTCGGCGAGCGAGAAGCATCGCAGCGACTCGAGCACACGGTTGCGGCGGTGATCGCGGACGGCACGCGCGTCACGTACGACTTGAAACCCACCCGCGACGACCCGACCGCGGTCGGCACCTCCGAGTACGCCGACGCGATCATCGAGAGACTGCGCCAAGATGAGTGAGGAGCGTCGCGGCCGCGAAGCGGCCGCCTTTAGGGATCTTCGCGCGACCGGAGTTCGCGTTAGCGGATTCCGGTCTTGCGCACTACTGAGACTGGAGGACGACACGTGAGAAGTAAGGTCACCGTCGTCGGCGCTGGGCTCACCGGGCGCACGATCGCCCAGGAGCTCGCGCGTCGCGACTACGCGAACGTCGTCCTCGTCGACATTGTCGAGAACCTTCCGCAGGGCATCGCGCTCGACCTCGACCAGGCGGCGTCGGTGCTCGGCTACGAGCCCAACGTCACCGGCTCGAACAGCTACGAGGACACGGCTGGATCGGACGTGGTCGTGGTAACTGCCGGCGTTCCGCGCAAGCCGGGGATGAGCCGGGACGATCTCGTGACGACGAACGAGAAGATCGTCGGCTCGGTCACCGAGCAGGCGCTCGCTCACTCGCCCGACACGATCGTGATCGTGCTCTCGAATCCTCTCGACGCGATGTGCCATGTGGCGAAGAGCGCCTCCGGGCTCCCCAAGGAGCGGGTCTTCGGGCAGGCCGGGATCCTCGACACGGCGCGCTTTCGGGCGTTCATCGCCTGGGAGACCGGGGCGTCCGTCCGCGACGTTCACGCTCTCGTGCTCGGCGGGCACGGCGACCAGATGGTCCCCGTCGTCTCGGCGACCACGGTCGGCGGCGTCCCGCTGACGAAGCTCGTATCCCAGGAGCGGATCGACGCCATGGTCGAGCGGACGCGGAAGGGCGGAGGAGAGGTCGTAGAGCTCCTCGGCACCTCGGCCTGGTACGCGCCGGCCGCGGCGGTGACGGAGATGGTGGAGGCGGTCCTCCTCGACCAGAAGCGAGTCCTCCCCTGCACCGCCTATCTCGAAGGGGAGTTCGGGGTCGCCGACCTGTACATGGGTGTGCCCGTGAAGCTGGGCTCGGCGGGAATCGAGGAGATCGTCGAGCTCGAGCTCTCCGAGCAGGAGCAGACGTGGTTCCAGGAGTCCGCAGCTGCCGTACGGGACGTGGTCAGCGTCCTCAGGAGCTCGTAGGAGCGAGGCTCGCCTCGCCCTTGCCGCCATGGATCTGAATCTCGAAGGACGCACCGCCATCGTCTGCGGCGCCTCCGCCGGAATCGGGCTCGGGGTCAGCGAGGCCCTCGCGGCCGAGGGGGCGAACGTCGTCATGTTCGCACGCAGGCCCGAGACGCTTCGGGCGGAGGCAGAGCGCTTGGGCGGGATCGCGGTTCCCGGCGACGTCACGAACGCCGACGACCTCGAGCGGCTCGTGCAGACCGCGGTCGACGAGCACCGAGGCATCGACATCCTCGTGAACAACTCCGGCGGGCCGCCCCGAACCGCCGCAGTGGGACTTTCCGCCGAGCAGGTCGAGACCGCGGTGCAGCTCCTCCTCGTCTCCGTCGTCCGGCTGACCGGACTCTGCCTCCCGTATCTCGAGCGGAGCGAGGCCGGCCGCATCGTCAACATCACCTCCAGCACCGTGAAGGAGCCGACCGACAATCTCGCGCTCTCGAACGCAGTCCGGCCAGGGGTCATCGGCTGGGCGAAGTCGCTCTCACGCGAGCTCGGCCCTCAGGGCATCACGGTGAACTCGATCGCCCCGGGCCGGATCGACACAGAGCGGATTCGCGAGGTGTACCCGGACGGGCCGAGCGCGGACGACCTCGAAGCCGTCCCGCTCCGTCGGCTGGGGACGCCGCGCGAGATCGGGGACGTGGTGGCGTTCCTCTGCTCGGATCGAGCCTCCTACGTGACGGGAACGGTGGTCGCCGTCGACGGCGGGCTCGTCCGCGGCCTCCTTTGAGAGCCGCGGTCATCGGTCTGTGAGGCGCTTTGCGGGCATCCTGGTCGCGCTCGGCCTCGTCGGCCTGGCAGCGGCGTTCACGCTCTGGATCCTCCCCGCGGAGGAGTTCATCTTCACCCCCGGTAACGCCAAGCCGCTGGCCGAGCGGGTCACCGTCGAAGGGGCGCGTCCAGTCGAAGAGGGCGACGTCTACTACGTCGACGTCTTCGTGCGCCGGACGACGCGGCTCGAGGATCTGCTTCCGTTCCTGCGCCCCGAGGGCTCGACGGTTGTGCCGGAGCAGGCAATCCTCCCGTCGGGGACGTCCGAGGCGGAGCGGGACCGCCAGACCGCCGCCGAGATGAGTCGCTCCGAGCTCGTGGCCTCCGCTGTCGCGCTTCGAGCGCTCGGGCGGGACGTCGTCGAGAAACAGCAGGGAGCGCTCGTGATCGATGTCGCGTCCGACGTACCTGCGGCGGACAAGGTCGACTCCGGGGACGTGATCGTCGCGGTGAACGATGTCCCTGTGCAGACACCCGATGAGCTGCGCCGCGAGATCGGGCGACGCAAGCCCGGCGACGACGTCGAGCTCACCCTGCAGCGAGACGACGAGCGCCAGACGGTGACGGTCGCGACAGTGGCCAGCCCCGAGGATCCGACGCGGGCTATCGTCGGCATCAGAGTCGACCAGCAGGCTGACATCTCGGTTCCGGTCGACATCGACATCGATCTCGGCCGCGTCGGCGGACCGTCGGCCGGGTTGCCCTTCGCGCTCGAGATCGCGCGGGTGCTCGGACGTGACGTCACTCATGGCTGCGACATCGCGGCCACCGGAGAGCTCGCCCTCGACGGGACCGTGCTCTCCGTCGGCGGCTTGCAGCAGAAGACCATCGCCGCGCGCAAGGCGGATGTGGAAGCCTTCGTCGTGCCGGCGGGCGAGAACGCGGACGAGGCGCGGCAGCATGCGGGTGACATGGAGGTCATTCCTGTGGAGAGTTTTCAACAGGCGTTGCAGTTACTGACAACGTCGGCGAGAAACTGCTGAATTTGCAGCACTTTTTACGGTCCTGAGAACACCCGCAAATTGCGGCGTATTTGTCCCGCGGGGGGTTGTCCGAACGGGACCTGCTCGCCAGAATGCGGAACTGGTCGTTGAGGGGCGGCCTTTGGAGAATGACGAAGACACGCTCACCCGCCACCTGTGACGACTGCTATTTTCGGCGCGAGGGTCTCTGCGCGCTTCCCGGGAATCAGCCGTGCCCGACCTTTCGCGCGGCCCAGGCCGGTGTCCTGTCGCCGCCGCGGCAGCCCCAGCTCGTGCCGCGCCCGCTTGCGCGCGTCGCGGTTGTTCACGCCGCGTAAGATCCGCTCATGGAAGGGCAAAGCTCGCCTCCGGCGCCCCGCAAGCGGGATGTCCCATGGCCCTTGATCGGCTTCGCTGCGCTGGCCGTCTATGCCGTCCTGATCGTCGTGCTGAACAGGGAGCAGGTCGACATCAGCTTCGTCTTCTTCTCGACGAGGGTCTCGAAATTCGTCCTGATACTCCTCTGCCTCGGGATCGGGTTCGCAGCCGGCTTCCTCTTCGACCACTGGCGTCACCGAAGAGGGCGCTACAGCTAGCGGAGGAGCTCAGCGAGCAGCGATATGCCCTCCGCGATTCGCGCCGGGGGCTCGTAGCTGAAGGCGAGCCGGAGCGACGAGTAGCCGCGACGCGATCCAGGCGGGAAGAAGTCCTCGCCCCGGACGGTCGCGACGCCACGCTCGGCGGCGCGCGTCGAGAGCTCCGATGCGCTCGTGCCCTCGGGTAGATCGAGCCAGACGAAGTATCCCCCTTCGGGCCGGCTCCACGACGAGCCGGACGGGAGCTCGCGCTCGAGCGCCTCGAGCATCGCATCGCGCCGCAGTCGTAGCTGCGTCCCGACGTGTTTCAGGTTCGGCTCGAAGCCCCCTCGCTCGATGAACTCCGCGATCGTGGCCTGGGTGAGATAATGCGGCGAGATGTAGGTCGAGACGGCGCGTTCCTCGAAGGCCGGGGCCTCAGCGGCCGGAAGCACGAAGTACCCGGCTCTGAGGCCGGGCGCGACCGTCTTCGAGAACGAAGATGTGTGCGTGACGAGCTCGCCGCCCATCAGCTCGTGCAGCGTGGTGACCGGCTCGCCCTCGTAACGGACGAGTCCGTATGGATCGTCTTCGAGCACGGGCAGGTGATGTCTCTTGGCGATCTCGGCGATTCGCACCCGGCGCTCCGCCGAGAGGGTTCGCCCGCTCGGGTTCTGGAAGGTCGGGATCGTGTAGAGGAACGACGGTGGTTCGCCGGGCTGCTGCAGCTCCTCTTCCAGGGCGTCGGGGTCGAGGCCCTCTTCGTTCATGTCCAGCGCGACCATCTCGACGCCTTCGCGGGCGAGGACCTTCAGGGGGCGGTCGTAGCTCGGTCCCTCTATGAGAACCCGCCCCGGGCGGCGTCCGAGCGCCTCGGCCGCGTAGAGCACGAAGCCGTGCAACCCGCCGACCGTCAGGACGACGCGGCCCGGCTCGACACCGTGTCGGCCGGCGACCCACTCCCGTAGCGGCTGGTAGCCGCCGACAGGCCCGTAGGCGAAGATCCGAGCGCCGTCACGCCGAGCCGCCGCATGCGCGCAGTCCGCGAGCTCGGCCGCCGGAATCAACTCGGGAGCGGGCGCCCCACGCGCGAAGGAGATCGGCTGCTCGGACATGCGCGCGAGACTAACGGTGTCAGACACCGAATCGTGTCGAGGCCAAAGTGCAACGATTTGGCGAACTTCTTTTCACAGCCCGGCTGGCGGCCGAGACGTTTCCCAACCGAGATGGCCAGTTCGAGACGATGAGGCGCCCGGGCGCGCTCCAGTCGCGCTCGAACCGGTGTCTGACACCGGTTCTTACGCGCGAATGAGCTCGGCGACGAGCTCGGCGGTCTCGGTCGGGGTCGTGCCCACGCGGATCCCACGCGCCTCGAGCGCGTCCTTTTTGGCCTGGGCCGTTCCGGCCGAGCCCGAGATGATCGCGCCGGCGTGCCCCATCGTCTTCCCAGGAGGCGCAGTGAAGCCGGCGATGTACGCGATGACCGGTTTGGACATCTCGGCCTCGATGAACGCCGCCGCCTTCTCCTCCTCGTCCCCGCCGATCTCGCCGACCATGACGACCTGCTCGGTCTGCGAGTCGGCCTCGAAGAGCGCGAGCATGTCCACGAACGACGAGCCGACCACGGGGTCACCGCCGATTCCGACGATGGTCGAGTTGCCCAAGCCGAGCTGGGTCAGCTCGTGCCCGATCTGGTAGGTGAGGGTGCCCGAGCGAGACACGAGCCCGACCGATCCCTCCCGGAAGATCTCCGCGGGGATGATCCCCACGTTCGCCTGCCCGGGCGAGAGCGCGCCGGGACAGTTCGGCCCGATCAGCCGGACGCCGCGCGCATGCACATACGCGTGGATCCGGAGCATCTCGTGCGCGGGAACCCCCTCCGTGATGCACACGATCGTCGCCACCCCCGCGTCGATCGCCTCGTACATCGCATCAGCCGCGAACGGCGCGGGCACGAAGACCATCGCCGTGTTCGCGTCTGTCTCCGCCACGGCCGCGGCGACGATGTCGAAGACGGGGATCCCCTCCACGTCCTGCCCGCCCTTCCCCGGCGTCACGCCCGCGACCACCTTGGTGCCGTGCTCCCGGTTTCGCAGTCCGTGGAAACGTCCCTCGGACCCGGTCAACCCCTGGACGACGAGTCTGGTCTCGGTGTCGACGAGAATCGCCATAGCTAGATGCTTGCTCGGGAGTTGACGCGCAGCCGGGGGCGGTCACGACCAAGCCGGGCGACGCACTCACTCGTCGTGCAGGCTAATAAGCCTGGACGGCGAGGGAGGGTGGCGATCCGGCGCCGTGTCGTGGCCGTCATCCGGGCCGCCGTGAATTCCCGATCAAGCATCCTAGGCGGCAAGCTCCACGGCCCGACGGGCGCCGTCGAGCATGGTCGCCTCGGTGTGCACGTTCGACGCATCTGCCTCCTGAAGCAGGCGGCGTCCTTCCTCGGCGTTCGTCCCATCGAGACGAACGACGATCGGAAGCTCGATCTGCATCTGCTCCAGCGCCTGCAGGAGTCCACGCGCGACCTCATCGCAGCGCGTGATCCCGCCGAAGATGTTGAAGAAGATCGCGCGCACCTGAGGATCCTTCGTGATGACCTCGAGAGCGTCCACGACGCCCTGCGAGTCGCCACCTCCTCCGAGATCGCAGAAATCGGCCGGCTGCCCTCCGACGAACGTGACGACGTCGACCGTGGCCATCGTCAGCCCGGCTCCGTTGCCGAGCACCCCGATGTCGCCGTCGAGCTTGACGTACGTGACGCTCTTCTCACGTGCGAGCGCCTCCAACGGCTCGGCCGCATCGACGTCGCGCAGCTCCGCGAGCTGCGGATGCCGAAAGAGCGCGTTGTCGTCCACGGTGAACTTCGAATCGAGCGCTCGAACTTCGCCGTCCGCCGTCACGACGAGTGGGTTGATCTCGCACAGCATCGCCTCACAGCCCACGAACGCGTCGTACAGCTTCCCGATGACTGCCACGATCTGCTTCTGCTCCGCCGGATCCTCGACCCCGGCCTGGTACACGAGGCGCCGCGCGTGCCAGGGGTGAAATCCCTCGAGCGGATCGACGTGGAGCCGCGCGAGCGCATCGGGACTCGACGCCGCCACCTCCTCGATGTCGATTCCGCCCTGCGTCGTGAACATGAAGAGGGGGCGCTTGGCGCTGCGATCGAAGGCGATCGAGAGGTAGTACTCCCGCGCGATGTCCGACGCGCGCTCGATCCAGACCTTCTCGACCGTGTGACCGCGGATGTCCATGCCCAGGATCTCTCCAGCACGGGCGTGGGCCTCGGCCGGCGTATCCGCGAGCTTGATGCCGCCGGCTTTGCCGCGACCGCCGATCAGCACCTGCGCCTTGACAACGACCGGTCCTCCGAGCTCCTCCGCCGCAGCGCGTGCCTCGTCGGGGCTCGTCGCGAGCCGCCCCTCGGACACCGGGATTCCAAAGCGCCGAAAGAGCTCCTTCCCCTGGAATTCGTGCAGGTCCAAAGCGCGGGCGAGTCTACCCGGCCCAGGCGCCGGCCGGAGCGAATCAGCCGTGTGTGCGAGCATGACCTCATGAGCCGGACGACCATTCTCGTCCTCGTCGCGCTCGGCGCCGCAGCCGCTGGCTTCACGTTCTCGACCGCGGCGAAGCGCCTGCAAGACGAGGAGCCCGCCGCCGAGGCGAGCGTCGCTGCGAGCTCCCAGACCGCCTCGCTCGACTGGCGCGAGACAAACGGCGCCCCCGGAGAGCAGCTCGTCTTCTCCGTCACGTCGATTCAGGTCATGCCCGACGGATGGCGCGTACGACTAGCTCTCGAGAATCGCTCCTCGGTCGCGTACGAGCTCGGCGATCCACGGACGACGCTGAACCGCTCTTTCGGGGTGATGCTCTTCTCGACCGGCGAGACCGACGAGCTGGACGATCTGAACGCCAGTGGCAAGCTTCCGGCGGTTCGCGCGGCCGCGAGCTACGAGCCGAGCCTGCCCGCGATCCTGGAGCCCGACGCATCCTGGAAGGGGACGATCTCGGCGCCAGGAGCGCTCTCGGCCGGAAGTTGGGTACGTGTGGTGTTCGGCACTCTGGTGTCCGTCGGCAACCCCCCTGAAGAGCTTGGGGAGAACGTCGTGTGGATCACCGATAACGCGTATCGGCTCCGCTCGTAGCAGACCCGGACTCGGCAACCAGACGGGAGACAAGAGCCTCTTGACGCTCGGGCTCCGCGCCGCAGCTGGCCGGGACGAGCGGGCCGTCGATCTCCTTGACCATCGCGGCGTGCTCGACTCCGTCTCGGCCGCGAAACCGCACGACCGAGCCGTCAGAAGCCAGAAGCCGGAGATCGTCGACCGCGTCCAGCCCGAGCCCTCGCCTGATCGCGTGCTCTGCGGCCTGGGCTCGGGGCTCGTAGCACGTTCGCCCGCGGTAGTGGTCGAGCTCGATTCGTCCTTCGAGCGCGCGCGAAACCACGCGAGCCGCATTGTCCTCGTCCAGTCGGCCGAGCTGCACACCGGCGGGAAGCACGAGCACGTTCGCCGCGAAGCGATGCCCGCCCTGATGGGACGAGAGCCAGAGCTCGCTGTCGCCGAGCTTTCCGGCGAGTGCCCCGTGCACCGCGGTGCCACGGAGCGCACAGCATGCGTCGCGCGTTCCGTGCGCGCAAACCAGGACGAGCGAGTCGTTCCTGAGCTCCCCTTCGCTCTCGAGATCCACGTGCGCCAGGTCGTCGTGACTCACGAGCTCGATCCGGCGCACTTCCGCCGACGCCTCCTCCGCTCGGACGACGAAGGCGACCAGAGGTCGGGACGACCGGCCCTGTCGCCGGAGAAAGAGCGCGCGGGAGCGTGGGGTTCGCGCGAGCCACTCAGAGACGGCTTCATGCGCCGCCGCGGGCAGCGACCCGTAGGTCGCGACATCGCGTCTCCAGGCTCCGGGAACCTCGACGAGAAGCCACTGCTCAGCGGTCGAGGCGGTTGCTGCAAGCGGCTCCCCTGCCGCTCTCGAGAGGTTCGAGCAACGGACTTCCGCCACGCTCATCTGGGCGCGAGCTCCGCCTCGATGACGCAGATGAGGTCACCGTCGGCGACCTGGTCGCCCGGCGCCACGCGCAGCCCGGCGACGAGCCCGGCTCGGTGAGCCACGATCTCGTTCTCCATCTTCATGGCCTCGACGACGCAGATCAGCGCTCCGGCTTCGATCTCGTCCCCGTCGCCCACGGCGACCTCGAGCACGGTTCCCTGCATGGGACTCACGATCGCGCCCGTCGCCTCGCCACCCAGGCCTTTGCCGCGCTCCTTGTGCCGGCGCGCAAGCTCGGCCCACGCGGGCTCCGGAGCGTGCACCCGGATCTCGTGACGGCGGCCGTCGAGCTCCACCTCCAACACACGCGCGCGGGTCCGACCAACGCCGTCCGCTGTACGCTCTACTCTTGTTCTCTCATGAGACAACTGATCGTCGAATACCTGCGCGCGCTTGGCAAGCTCCTCGGACTCCACGACCCCCTGGCACGTCTCGCCGTCGACGAAGCACGGAGTAGACAGGAGCGCTCGATGGAACCCGATGAGCGTCTTCGGGCCGGCGATGACGAAGTCCTCGAGCGCGCGCAACGCCCTGCGCCGGGCGTGGTCCCGGTCGACGTCGTGGACGATGAGCTTGGCGATCAGCGGGTCGTACAGATCCGAGATCACATCTCCCTCCCGAACACCCGAGTCCACACGCACGCCAATGCCACCGGGCTCGCGATACGCCTCGATACGACCGGGTGTCGGCAGGAAGCCACGGGCGACATCCTCCGCGTTGATACGGCACTCGATCGCATGGCCGCGCAAGACGACGTCCTCCTGCGAGAAAGCGAGAGGCGCGCCGGCTGCGACGAGAACCTGCTCGCGAACGAGATCGATCCCGGTCACGGCCTCGGTGACGGTGTGCTCGACCTGGATACGCGTGTTCATCTCCAGGAAGTAGTACGACCCGTCGTGAGTGAGCAGCCCTTCGACCGTCCCGGCCGACTGGTACGAGACGGCGCGGGCGGCGTCGACCGCGATCGACCCGATGCGTTCCCGGAGCTCGGCGTCGACAGCAGGGGAGGGCGTCTCCTCGACGAGCTTCTGATGACGTCTCTGGAGCGTGCAGTCGCGTTCGCCGAGGTGGACGACGGCGCCGTGCGTGTCGGCCAGGACCTGCACCTCCACGTGACGGGGATCGTCGAGGTAGCGCTCGACGTAGACCGCCGCGTCGGCGAAGTACGCCTCTCCTTCTCGACAAGCGGCCTCGTAGGCGCGCTCGACTTCGTCGGGAGCACGAGCGATCCTGAGGCCCCTTCCCCCACCACCGGCGGAAGCCTTGATCGCGATGGGGTAACCGACGTCAACCGCGACGTCGAGCACCTCGTTCACGCTCGCGGCCGGCCGAGTCGATCCAGGGACGATCGGAACACCGGCGGCCTGCATGCGCTCCCGGGCTGCGATCTTCGATCCCATCGCCTCGATCGCCTCCGGCGGCGGGCCGATCCAGACGAGGCCGGACGCGATCACCTCGCGGGCGAACGCCGCGTTCTCCGCCAGGAACCCGTACCCGGGATGAATCGCCTCGGCGCCCGCACGTTTCGCCACGTCGACTATCCGATCGCCGCGGAGATAGCTGTCTGCAACCGGCCCCGACCCGATCAGGAACGCCTCGTCGGCCGAGGCTACGTGCGCCATCCGCTGATCCGGCTCGGAGTAGACGGCGACCGTCGAGATCTCGAGCTCGCGAAGCGTGCGGAAGACGCGGACTGCGATCTCACCGCGGTTGGCGACGAGAACCTTCGTGAACGGCGGCATGGGAGGCGTATTCTCCCGGACGGTGAGCCTCCCGGATCAGCTCACGGTCGCGCGTGTCGCCGCCGTACCCGTCGTGGTGCTCCTGTTCGCGTGGGACTTCCCCAACCACGCCTACTGGGCGACGGCGATCTTCGTCGTGGCCATGGCGACCGACCAGATCGACGGTTGGCTCGCGCGCCGCCGGGGAACGAGCTCTCCGCTCGGCAAGCTCCTCGATCCGGTGGCGGACAAGGTGCTCGTCCTCGCCGCCCTCGTGATGCTGATCGGCGAAGGCGTGGCGCCCGCGTGGATGGTTGCGCTCATCGTGGTGCGTGAGATCCTGGTCTCGGGGCTGCGTCTCGCAGCGGTCGAGCGCGGGGTTGTCCTCGGGGCCCGGGAGCTGGGACGAGTGAAGACGTGGGCGCAGGCAGTCGCGGCCACGATCGGCGGATTCGCCGCAGCCGGCGCATGGAGCAAGGACGTCGCGTGGTGGGCGCTGCTGCTCGCGCTCGCGGCGACGTGGATCTCGGGGCTCGACTACGCGCGGGTCGCGCCCGGCGTGCTCCGCGGCGAGCGCGCGTAGTCGCCTAGCACCTCCGCGTTCACGGCTTCGGCGGCGGCCACGCGCCTCCAGCCCGCGGTCGGGAGCTGGTCGGGCAATGCATCGAACCCGATCCCAGCTCGCGCAAGAGCGCCTTCGAGCGCCGCCAGCGCAGCTGGGGACACCGGAGGCGCCGCCTCGAGCCGCATCGATCCAGGCTACGCGAAGTGGAGGGGCGGATCGCTTTTCCAAGAGTGAGAGGACATCGCTCTCGGGGAGGTCGAGACGCTAGATTGAGCACGCCGCAGCCTCGACTGTCAGAGCGTCGGCTCGTCCCGGCCGGCTTCAGAAACACGCGATCGGCGTCATCCCCTTGGGGCGCAGTCGCTCTACCATTCTTCGATGAACGTCCGTCGGATCGAGGAGCCGGCTTCGTTCCTCAGCGTCGCGAGCCCCCTCCTACTTGCCGACGAGGCGAGGCACAACCTCATGCTGGGACTCGCAGGGACGCTTCGGGATCACCCCGACATCTACCCCGTCCATAGGCTCTGGGTCGTCGAGCACGGTGGGCACGTCATCTGCGCGGCTGTGCAGACTCCACCCTTCAACCTCGTCATCGCCGAGCCTGTGATCGAGAGCGCCATCCCAGCGCTCGTCGACGCGGTGATCGGCGCGGATGTCGCGCTGCCGGGCGTAACGGGAGCTACGCCCGAAGCCGATGCGTTTGCGAGGGCGCGGGAGGCACGCGCCAGGGTCATGCTCGAGCGACGCCGGCGGCAGCGGATCTATCGACTGACTCAGTCCGGTTGGGGAGGCAAGACCCCGAATGGAATCCGTCTCGGACCAGTGAGACAGGCTCGACGTCCTCCCAAAGGAGAAATCCCCCCGCGCCGTGACGAAGTCGCGCGTCGACGACGTTTACACGCCGCCCGAGCGCCGGCGTCGCGGGTACGCGAGCGCGCTCACCGCGGCTGTCTCTGCCGAACGTCTCGCCGCCGGTCGACAGTTCTGCTTTCTGTACACCGATCTCGACAACCCCACGTCGAACAAAGATCTACACGAACATCGGGTACGAACCCGTCTGCGATCGGCGGAGTACGCGTTCGTGTCTCCTTAGGTCAGAGCGGAATGTTCCCGTGCTTTCGCTTCGGTTTGGGCTCACGTTTTGTGAGCGCGGTCTCGAGCGCGGAGATCAAGACCGGTCGGGTGCGGCGCGGCTCGATGACGTCGTCGACATACCCACGCTCGGCCGCCGTGTACGGGTTGGCGAAGCGCTCCTTGTAGTCGGCGATCAGCTCCTCCCGCCTCGCGTCGGGATCGTCCGACTCCGCGAGCTCGGAGCGAAACACGATGTTAACGGCGCCCTCCGGGCCCATCACGGCGACTTCCGCAGTCGGCCAGGCGACGTTGAAATCGGCCCGGATGTGCTTCGAGGACATGACGTCGTACGCCCCGCCGTAGGCCTTGCGCGTGATCACCGTGAGCTTCGGAACGGTGGCCTCGGCGTAGGCGTAGAGGAGCTTTGCGCCATGCCGGATGATCCCGCCCCACTCCTGCGCCGGCCCGGGAAGGAAACCCGGCACGTCGACGAAGGTCACGAGCGGGATGTTGAAGGCGTCGCAAGTGCGTACGAAGCGCGCAGCCTTGACGGAGGCGTCGATGTCGAGCACTCCCGCGAGCGCGCCGGGCTGATTGCCGACCAGTCCGACCGAGTGCCCGCCCAGGCGCGCGAAGCCACACACGATGTTCTCCGCCCAGTGCGGCTGCACCTCGAGGAACTCGGCGTCGTCGACGATCCGCTCGACCACCTGCTTCATGTCGTAGGGCTTGTTGGGACTGTCGGGAACGATCGTGTCGAGTGACACGTCCTCCCGTCCCACCGGATCCGACGGATGCGCGTACGCCGGGGGGTCGACGTTGTTCTGGGGGAGAAAGGAGAGCAGGTAGCGGGCCTCCTCGAGACACGTCTCCTCGTCCGGAGCAGTGAAGTGCGCGACTCCCGACTTCGTCGCATGCGTCGCCGCGCCGCCGAGCTCCTCGAAGCTCACGTCCTCGCCGGTGACGGTCTTCACGACATCAGGCCCTGTGATGAACATGTACGAGGTCTCTTCCACCATCAGCACGAAATCGGTCATCGCCGGCGAGTACACGGCGCCGCCCGCGCACGGCCCCATGACGAGCGAGATCTGCGGCACGACGCCCGAGGCCTGGACGTTTCGCCAGAAGATCTCCGCGTAACCAGCGAGCGAGACCACCCCCTCCTGGATCCGCGCTCCGCCCGAGTCGTTGATCCCGATGACCGGGCAGCCGTACTTCACGGCCAGGTCCATCACCTTGCAGACCTTCTCGGCGAAGACCTCCGAGAGCGAGCCACCGAAGACGGTGAAGTCCTGGGAGAAGACGAAGACCTTACGATCGAAGATCGTCCCGTACCCGGTCACCACGGCATCGCCCCAAGGCCGGTTGTCACTCATTCCGAACTCGGCCTCCCGATGTCGCACGAAGCGGTCGAGCTCGACGAACGAGCCGGGATCGAGCAGCTTCTCGAGACGCTCGCGCGCGAGCAGCTTCCCGCGCTCCCGCTGGCGCGCGACGTGCTTCTCGCTCCCCGCGTGCAGCGATTCCTCGCGGCGTTCCTCGAGCCAGCGAAGCTTCGCCGCGGTCGTGTCGTGCTTGTCAGCCACCGGCGCGGAGCCTATCCGCGGGGTGGCGATCGGTCCAAAGTCAGAGAGTTAGCTTATGACCATGGACATATGATCATGAGCACGCGGTAAGCTAATGGAGTGCGCAGCATTCCAGCAGGTCGGTTCAAGGCTCAATGTTTGAGGCTCTTGGACGAGGTGGCGGAGAGCGGCGTCTCGATCGTCGTCACGAAACGCGGAAAACCCGTCGCCAGGATCGAGCCCATCGACGAGCCGCCCTCACTCGCCGGCAACGTCGTCTATCTCGTCGACGACGACGAGCTGCTGTTTTCGACCGGCGAGGCCTGGAACGCCGAGCCAGGGTGACGGTTCTCGACACCCATGTGTGGTTGTGGTGGATCGACGAGGATCCGCGCCTGTCGATCGCCGCGCGCGCAGCCATCGAGCAAGGTGGGGACATCGGAGTCTCCACCATCAGCGCTTGGGAAGTTGCGACGCTCGAGAGGCTCGGTCGCATTCGACTCCTACCGGACATTCGAACCTGGATCCGCCGGGCGGTCGCGCGCGAACGCGTGTCAGCGTTACCCCCGACGTCGGAGATCGCAGTTGCCGCGGGTTCTCTGCTTCCACCTTTTCCCGGAGACCCAGCCGATCGGATCATCTATGCGACCGCCCTCATCACCGACTCGCAAATCGTGTCGGGAGACCGCCGCATCGCCAGGCACGACCCGGCGCGTGTGATCTGGTAGCGACTCGCGGATGAACGTCCCGATCGATCGCTCGACGACGTGGCCGTACGAGGGCGGTGAGCCCGGTCCGTTCTCGTACACCCGGTTCTCGAGCCCCACGGTCGCGGCAGCCGAGCATGCGCTCGGCGAGCTCGACGGGGGAGAAGCCCTTCTCTTCTCCTCGGGTGCGGCCGCGTCGGCCGCGGTGATCCTCGCGCTCCTCTCACCGGGGCAGACAGTCGCCCTTGCCGAAGGCGCGTACTACGGAACGGGCGTACTGCTCGGCGAGCTCCGGCGCTGGGGCGTGAAATGCGTGGAGTTCGACCAGACCGGTCCACCGCCGCGCGACATCGACCTCGTCTGGATCGAAGCGCCGTCCAACCCGTTCCTGACGATGCCCGACTTCGAAGCGGCGGCCGCGCATCCCGCGCCGGTCGTCTGCGACTCGACAGCTGCCACACCGCTCCACGTGAGACCTCTCGAGCGCGGATGCCAGATCGCGCTCCATTCGGCAACCAAGGGCCTGGCCGGACACGATGACGCCCTCGTGGGCGCCCTCGTCACCGGTGACGCCGACGTGGCAGCACGGCTACGCGAGTTCCGCTCGCGGACGGGGCCAGTTGCCGCACCCGATGTCGCGTGGCTTCTCCTACGTGGTCTGCAGACGCTCGAGGTGCGCGTTGCCCGCCAGACCGAGAGCGCTCGCGACCTCGCGGAGCGCCTCCACGCCCATGACGCCGTCGAGATCGTCCGCTATCCCGGCTTCGGCCCGCTCATTTCGTTCGACGTCGCCGGCGCAGACGCTGCGCGCCGTGTCGAGACGGGCACTCGGCTGATCGCCAACAAGACCAGCCTGGGCGGCGTCACCTCGCGGATCGAAGCTCGGTCACGTTGGGAGGGAGACCGGGTGCCGCCGGGACTGCTCCGGCTGTCCGTCGGCCTCGAAGATCCCGAGACGTTGTGGATCGACCTCGAGCGCGCGCTCGCTACGGACTGACAGGTCGGGTCGCCACTCGAGAACGAGTCGGCTCATGCCGGCGCCGGCGACTTCATGGAAGCGAGGCTCCCTCAGAAGCCCCGCCTATTGCTAACGAATGCCTCTAGCTGTCCTGCCCACAGACGTTGTGAACACGGCTGATCGGGGATTGTCCTCCGAGTGAGCTGTGTGGTCTGGTGTGGTTGTAGTGCTGGAGCCAGTGTGGCAGGGCGGCCGCGCGCTCGTGGTG
>JBPCMD010000068.1:0-14974 GCA_051002595.1 Gaiellaceae bacterium | reverse complement strand
GCTCTCGTCCTCCTGACCGTCAAGGTCGTGACCAGATGGCACTCCGGATCCGGTTCACTCATCCCCTTCGCAGCTTCGACGCGTCAGCCGAGCTGACCGTCGAGCGGGGCGAGACCCTCGCGCTCGTGGGGCCGTCGGGCGCCGGGAAGACGACGGTCCTGCGCGTCGTCGCCGGGCTGCTTCGACCGAAGTCGGGATCAGTCACCCTCGGGGAGACCGTGCTCCTCGACACGTCGAAAGGGGTTGACGTCGCCCCGGAGCATCGGCGCGTCGGCTATCTCTTCCAGGAGTACGCCCTCTTTCCCCATCTCGATGTCGCCGGCAACGTGCGCTTCGGCGCGCGTGGCAACTCGAGGGTGGAAGAGCTGCTCGAGCGCTTTCGCATCGGCCACGTCGCCCGCGCTCGCGTGCACGAGCTGTCGGGAGGAGAGCGCCAGCGCGTCGCCCTCGCGCGCGCTCTGGCACGCGATCCGGGAGTTCTCCTCCTCGACGAGCCGCTCTCGGCGCTCGACACGCACACACGCGGCGGAGTCCGGGCGGAGCTACGGGAGCTGCTTAGAGACCTGAACCTGCCGACGCTTCTCGTCACGCATGACTTCGAGGACGCTGCCACGCTCGCCGACACCGTCGGGGTCATCAGCCAGGGGCAGATCCTCCAGCTCGGCAGCCCGTCCGAGCTCGTCTCGATGCCCGCCGATCCGTTCGTCGCCACGTTCACCGGCGCCATGGTCATCGCAGGTCAGGTAGTCGGGACCGCGAACGGTCTCACCGAGGTCCTGCTCGACAGCGGCATCACCGCGTGGAGCGCCGACCACGCGAGCGGGCCGGTGAACCTCGCGATCTATCCCTGGGATGTGTCGCTCGGCCACACCAGCGAGGACGACTCCCGCCTGAACCACCTGAGCGCTCCCGTGGCCTCGATCGCTCCGATGGCGAACCGCGTGCGGGTCCACGTCGGGCCGGTCGTCGCCGAGATCACCGCCGCGTCCGCCGAGCGCCTGGAGCTTCGGCCGGGGGCGATCGTGACCGCGTCCTTCAAGGCCACGGCAGCGCGGCTCTTTCCTCGGTAGGGCGAGGCTAGCCCCGCCCCTACGAAACTGACACAGCCACGCGTTGGACAGCGTTGTTCGCGTAGCCGCCGCGGTTCCACTGCGCCTGGAGTGGCTGCTCGTTCCCGGCCTCGTCGCGCGCGCGGCAGCAGAGCTCGTGCTCGCCCGGCTCCGCATCCCACGCGAAACGCCAGCCGCGCCAGGACCAGCGTCCGTCGGAGCGGGGAGCGAGCTCGGCCTCGGCCCAGGTCTCGCCGCCGTCGGCGGACACCTCGACGCCCGCGATCTCCGCCTCCCCGGACCACGCCCGCCCCTCGAGGACGCACTGGCCTGCCTGCACGAGCCGCGCCCGGCTCGGAAACTCGGGGATCCCGGGGGGCGCCATCAGCGCTCGAACCTGCATTCGCGCGAGCGGCTCGCCGACCTCGTCCTCCTCCTGGCGGAGGCGATAGCTGTGCCGCATCTGGTACCCGTTGAACGGCGTGTCGATCACTGAGATGCGCGAGAGCCACTTCACGCTCGTCATCCCGTACCAGCCCGGCACCAGCAGTCTCAGCGGAAATCCATGCTGCGGCGGGAGCGGAACGCCGTTTATCTCGTACGCGAGCAAGACATCCTGGCCGTGCGCTTCGGCGAGCGGGAGACTTCGAGCGTACACCTGCTCCTCCTCGCCCTCGAATCCGCGGTCGAGCCCCTCGAAGAGCACCTCGACGGCGCTGTCGCGGACCCCCGCCTCTTCGAGGAGAGGCGCGAGCGCGACTCCCTTCCAGCGGGCATTCCCCACTGCCTCGAGCAGCCACGGCTGGCTGAAGACGTGAGGCTCGATGTGCACGCGACCGTTCCCCGCGCACTCCATCGTCGCCACCACCTCGACTGCCGGCCGCGAGCGCAGATCGTCGAGCGAGAGCGAGAGTGGCTGCTCGACGAGTCCGTCGACCTCGAGCCTCCACGTCGCCGGATCGACCTTCGGGATGTCGTAGTGAGTCAGGAGGTAATGGAGCCCGACGGGCGTGACATCCCAGCGGAGCGCCTCGAGCGGCATCCCGTGGTTACGCGCGGCGAGCTGGAGCTCTTCGAGACTGATTCCCTCGGACACCGGTCTCAGTACTCAACCACGCCGGCGACTGCTTCGTCGATAGCGGCCAGGGTCGCCGCGTCGAGCGCGATCCCCGAGGCCGCGACATTCTCGTCGACCTGCTCGGGGCGGCTGGCGCCGACGATCGCCGAGGCGACATTCGGCTCACGCAGCACCCACGCGAGGGCGAGCTGCGACATCGTGACCCCGAGGCGCTCCGCAATCGGCCGCAGGCGCTGAACCGCCTCGAGCACGTTCTCCTTCAAGAACCGGTTCATCGCCCACCCCATCGCGTCGGATGCGGCTCGCGAGTCGTCGGGAAGCGGATCGCCAGGCTGGTACTTCCCGCTAAGAACTCCCTGCGCGAGCGGCGACCACACAACCTGCGAGATTCCTGTCTGGGCAGAGAGCACGATCACCTCCGCCTCGATCTTGCGTGACAGGATCGAGTACTGCGGCTGACTCGAGACGAACTTCTCGACACCCGAGATCTCGGATGCCGCCCGAATCTGCTCCGGAGTCCACTCGCTGAACCCGAGGTAGCGCGCCTTGCCCTCGCGAACCACCTCGGTGAGCGCCTGCATCGTCTCGGTTAGCGGCGTCCCCGGGTCGTAGCGATGGCATTGGTAGAGGTCGACGTAATCCGTCCGAAGTCGACGCAACGAGTCGTCGATCTGCTTGCGCACCTGCGCGGCGGAGAGCCCGCGGTCGTCGTCGGACATCGGGAAAAAGAGCTTGGTAGCGAGGATGTACGTGGACCGCTCCCGATCCGCCAGAGCGGCGCCCAGGAACTCCTCGGCCGCGCCTCGCCCGTAGACATTCGCCGTGTCGACAAAGTTGACACCGAGCTCGAACGCGCGGTCGAGGGAGTCTCGCGCGGTGGCGGACTCGACCCCGACACCGTAGGTCAGCCAGCTCCCGAGACCGATCTCGGAGACCATGAGATCGCTCGCGCCGAGCTTGCGGTACTCCATGATCGAGCTTCTATCAGACCGTTCCGTAGGATCGTTCGGCATGGAGCACCAGGAGCTCGGCAGGAGCGGGATCACCGTGTCCCGCGTCACCCTCGGCTGCGGCAACTTCGGCGGGGTCGGCTCCGCGCCGGCGTTCTTCGGGAAGGGGATTCCGAGGGACGAGGCCGATCGGATCATGGACGCGGCTTGGGAGCTCGGCATCACCACCTTCGACACGGCCGATGCCTATGGAGGTGGGCGCAGCGAGTGCTTCATCGGCAAGTGGTTGGCGTCGAAGGACGGCTCGGTTCGGGACGCGATCGTTGTCGAGACGAAGACGTTCAACCCGAACGTGGCCGGTGGAGATCATGGGCTCGCGCGTGACCGCATCAGCCGCCAGATCGACGTCAGCCTCGGGCGACTCGGGTTGGATCGCGTCCCGCTCTACTTGGCACACGACTTCGACCCGGACGTGCCGCAGGAGGAGACGCTCCGAGCGTTCGACGAGCTCGTTCGGGCGGGGAAGGTGGGCGCGGTCGGAGCCTCCAACTTCACGGGCGTCCAGCTCTCCGAGGCGCTCGAGATATCCGCGGACAAAAGGCTCACGCGCTACGAGTGGGCGCAGAACTCGCTCTCCCTGCTCGACCGAGACAACGCCGAGAGCGTGCTTCCCGTCTGCCGTGAGCACGGGCTCGGGTTCGAGGCGTTCGGGCCGCTCGCGGGCGGCTGGCTCACCGGAAAATACCGGCGGAGCGCCGCGTATCCCGAAGGTTCGCGGATGACCCAGCGGCCGGAATCGTATGCGAGGTTTGAGAACGGTCGCGTGTTCGACGCGCTGGAGGCGTTCGACCTGGAGGCAGTGGGTTACGGTGTGTCGATGGCCGCTCTGGCGACCGCCTGGCTCCTTGGCGAGCCCGGCGTGAGCACGGTCGTTGTGGGCCCGACGCGGGCCGAGCATCTCGAGCCGGTGCGCGAGGCGATGGCGCTCGAGCTCACTCCGGCGGACCGGGCTCATCTGCGAGGCTTGTTCGAATGAGAGCTGCGCCAGTTGTCGTGGGGGCGGGCCTGCCCCGCCCAGAGCAGGGATGAGGAGATGAGCGTTCTCGTGCTCTCGGAGCAGGATGTGCGCGCCCTGCTCGACATGGAGTCGTGCGTCGAGGCGATGGAGGAGGTCCTGACGGCGCTCGCGCGGGGCGAGCTCTTTCAGCCCCTCCGCTCCGTCGCCCGGCCACCCGGCGCAGCGGGCCTGCTCGGACTCATGCCCGCTCACCGCGGGGGCGAGTCCTCCGCATACGCGCTCAAGGAGATCGTGGTCACACCGGACAACCCGACGCGAGGGCTCGACGCGCACCAGGGCGCGGTGCTGCTCCACGACGGCGCGACGGGTCAGCTAATCGCGGTGTTGAACGCCTCGCCGGTGACCGAGATCCGTACGGCGGCGGTCTCGGCGGTCGCCACGCGTGCCCTCGCACGCTCCAACGTCGAACGCGTCGCCATCCTCGGAGCCGGGGTGCAGGCGCGAGCGCACGTGCACGCGATGCGGGCTGTCCTCGACGACCCCGAAGTCCGGATCTGGGCCCGCAACGTGGAGGCAGCGGAGCAGCTCGCGGCCGAGGTCGCGGCCATCGTCTCCCCATCCCCTGACGCGGCCCTCTTTGGCGCAGAGGTCGTGTGCACGACGACCAGCGCGCGCGAGCCGATCGTCGAGCACCGCTGGCTCGCGCAGGGGGCGCATGTCAATGCGATCGGCTCGAGCATCCCCACTGCCCGCGAGCTCGACACCAAGACGGTCGCCTCGAGCTCGCTCTACGTCGACCGCCGCGAGTCGACGCTCAACGAGTCCGGCGACTACCTCATCGCCGCAGCCGAAGGAGCGATCGGCGCCGACCACATCAAGGCCGAGCTCGGCGAGGTGCTGGTGGGCGCCCACCCATGACGCGAGAGCGACGACGAGCTGACCGTGTTCAAGTCGCTGGGGATCGCGGTCGAGGACTTGGCCGCGGCCGAGCTCGTCGTACGCCGCGCGCGCGAGCAAGGAGCGGGGACGGAGGTGGACTTCTGATCCCGCTCGAGGAGATCGAGCGCGCGCGAGTCCGGCTCGCGAACACGATCGTGAAAACGCCGCTCGTCCGTCTGCATCTCGACGACGCTCCGGCGGAGATCTGGCTCAAGCTGGAGAGCTTGCAGCCGATCGGCTCCTTCAAGCTCCGCGGCGCGGCCAACGCCATCCTGAGCGCTCCCCGCGCCGAGCTCGCCGAAGGCGTCGTCACGACGAGCACTGGCAACATGGCCCAGGGTGTCGCCTTTATGGCGCGCGCGTTGGGCATCCCGGCGACGATCGTCGTCCCCGACAACGCATCGCAGGCGAAGCTCGCCGCCGTCGAGCGGTTGGGCGGCCGCGTCGTGCGGGTGCCGTGGGAGACATGGTGGTCGGCGATCGAGGCCGACCGCGATCAAGCCCTGGTCGACCTCGAAGGTGTCGACGGATATTTCGTCCACCCCGTACGCGACCCACCGGTCATGGCCGGGAACGGCACGATCGGACTCGAGCTCGCCGAGCAGCTGGAAGACATCGACGCGGTGATGATCCCCTGGGGAGGCGGCGGGTTGACCACGGGAGTGGCGAGCGCGCTCCGGGCGGTCTCGCCGAGCACGAAGGTCTACGTGTGCGAGCCCGAGACCGGAGCTCCCGTGAGCGCCGCGATCACCAACGACGGCGCCTCGACCCCGGTTGAGTTCACGCAGTCCTTCGTCGACGGGGCGGGGTCGGGATCGCTTCTGTCCGACATGTGGGAGCTCGCGCGTCCGCTCGTGACCGACGCGTTTCCGATCTCGCTGGAGTCGGTCGCCGCCACCGTGAAGCTGCTCGTCGAGCGCGGGCGGATCGTCGCGGAGGGCGCGGCGGCGCTGCCGGTGGCGGCGGCGCTCGCCGGTGCGGCGGGCGAGGGACGCGTCGTCTGCATCGTCTCGGGTGGGAACATCGATTCGGGCCGGTTGGCCGAGATCCTCGCCGGAAGGATCCCCGACTGAGGAGGATCGTCTCGCCGAAGGAGGCCCGCCGGATCGCCGTCCGTGCGCAGCTCCTCGACGGCTCCGCGAAGGGCGTCCTCGACACCGTCCGCCGGCTCGGGTTCCTCCAGATCGACCCGATCTCGAGCGTTGCGCCGCCTCAGTACCTCGTTCCCTGGAGTCGGCTCGGCCCCTACGACCGCGCCGAGCTCGACCGGCTCCTGTGGAAGCAGAAGAAGCTCTTCGAATGGAACGCGTACATCTGGCCGATCGAGGATCTGCCCTTGGTGCGCGCCCGGATGCGCCGTCGCAGGGGCAAGTACTCCTTCGAGCGGCGCGCCACCGAGTTCCTGCAGACGAACGCCCGCTTCAAGCGCTACGTCCTGCGCGAGCTCGAGCGAGACGGGCCGATGCTCTCGCGCGAGCTCGAGGATCACTCGCGCGAGAAGCGCGAGTCGCACGGCTGGTACGGCAACAGAAACGTGGGCATCTTGCTCGAGATCCTGCACGGACGAGGCGTGGTCGCGATCGTGGGGCGAAACGGCGGGCAGCGACTATGGGATCTCGCCGAGCGCTGGTATCCCGAGACCGAGACGGTCTCGCTGCACGAAGCCGAGCGGACGATCGCGGAGAAGCGGTACCGATCTCAGGGCGTACGGCTGACGCTCGCGGGCTGGGAGGCCCATCCGAGCGCCTCGGACGGCCCCGTTCCCGAACGTGTGACGCTCCTCTCCCCCTTCGACCGCCTGATCCACGACCGCGATCGCGCCGAGGCGTTGTTCGGCTTCCGCTACCGCCTGGAGATGTACGTGCCGAAGGCGAAGCGCGAGTACGGCTACTACGTGCTGCCGATCCTGGTCGGCGACCGGCTGGTGGGCCGCGTCGAGCCGCTCTTCGACCGGAAGGCTGGCACGCTTCGAGTGCTCGGCGCGTGGGGTGACACCTCGCGCCTGGACGAAGCGCTCGACAGCCTCGCGAGCTTCCTCGGCGCCGAGCGGATCGAGAAGTCGACGAAGTCCGCCAAGTGACACAGTGTCACAAGGCGTGCACGACGCGTCAGTAGCATCCTCGCGATGGAGTTCGAGACGCGCGCCATTCACGTCGGGCAGGAGCCGGATTCCGCCACCGGCGCGATCACGACCCCGATCTACCAGACGTCCACCTACGTGCAGGACGCGGTCGGGGTGCACAAGGGTTACGACTACGCACGCGTCGCCAACCCAACCCGGACAGCGCTCCAAGAGTGTCTCGCCTCGCTGGAGGGCGCGAGCCACGGCCACGCGTTCTCCTCGGGTCTGGGAGCAGCGACGACCCTGATGCACTTGCTCTCCCCCGGCGACCACGTCGTCTGCGTCAACGACGTGTACGGAGGCATCTACCGGATGTTCTCGCAGGTGTACGAGCCAAAGGGGTACCGCTTTACGTTTCTTTCCGCGCAAGAGATCTCCACCGGCCTCGGCGAGCACCTCGACGAGAAGACACGGCTCGTCTGGCTCGAGTCGCCGACGAACCCGCTCTTGAACCTCGTCGACATTCGGGCGGCAGCCGAGGCGGCGCACGCATTTGGCGCGCTGGTCGTCGTCGACAACACCTTCGCGACGCCGTATCTCCAGCAGCCGCTGTCCCTGGGAGCGGACGTCGTACTCCATTCGACGACGAAGTACCTCGGCGGTCACTCGGACGTCGTTGGCGGATTTCTCGCGACGAACGACGACGGGATCTCCGAGCGCCTTGCCTTCCTGCAGAAGTCGCTCGGCGCCGTCCCCGGCCCCTTCGACTCCTGGCTCGTGCTGCGCGGCGTAAAGACGCTCGCCGTCAGGATGGAGAAGCACTGCGAGAATGCCATCGCGATCGCGGCGTTTCTCGAGCGCGAGACCCGCGTCGAGCGCGTTCTCTACCCGGGATTGCCGACGCACCCGGGCCACGAGATCGCCGCCGCGCAGATGCGCAACTTCGGAGGCATGGTCTCCTTCCTCGCCGGGAGTGAGGAAGAGGCCGTCGCGCTGGTCGCCCGCACGAAGATCTGGAAGCTCGCGGAGAGCCTCGGCGGGGTCGAGAGCCTGATCGAGCAACCGGCCCGGATGACGCACGCGTCGACAGCCGATGCGCCCTTCGCCGTGCCGCCGAGCCTCGTTCGGCTCTCGGTCGGCATCGAGGCCGCGCACGACCTGATCGACGACCTCGACGTCGCGCTCGCCGGGTAATGGAGCGACGCTGTAGGGGCGAGGTTCTCACGTGACGCCGCTGACGGTCGAGCCGATCGATCTTCACCACCTCGACGAGCGCATCATCGGTTGCTACGTGCTCGAGACCCAGGACGGCCCCGCGCTCTTCGACTGCGGCCCGACGACGTGCATTCCGCACCTCAAGGCGGGACTCGCCGAGCGAGGGCTCGATCTCACGGATATCCGCCACCTGCTCCTCTCCCACATCCACCTCGACCACGCGGGAGCGGCGGGCGTGCTCGTCCGCCAGCATCCGTGGCTGCAGGTGCACGTCTCAGAGATCGGGGCGCCGCATCTGGTCGACCCGTCGAAGCTCGAGACCAGCGCCCGGAGGCTGTACGGAGCCAGCTTCGATCCGCTCTGGGGCGAGCTGGCCCCGATTCCGGAGCGGAACGTCCACGTCGTCGGCGACCGAATCCTCGGTCTCGAGTGCTTCGCGACGCCGGGCCACGCCTGGCACCACGTCTCCTACCTCGACGCCGACGGGACGCTCTACGCAGGAGACGCGGCGGGAGTGCGCATCGCGCCCGGCAGCTTCGTCATGCCGCCCTGTCCGCCGCCCGAGATCGATCTCGAAGCGTGGGAGCAGACGATCGAGGAGATCGAGCGGCGCACACCGGGCCGACTCGCGCTGATCCACTTCGGGACGTTCGACGACGTGCAGGAACACCTCGCTGCGTTAAGGGAGACCCTGCACGCCTGGGCGAGCCGCGTCGAGGACGGCATGGACGAGCAGACCTTCGTCGCCGCCGCGCGCTATGACGTCTCGCAGGTCGAGCCGGAGATCACCGACCTCTACGACGAGGCAGCCCCGTTCTGGCATCACTTCCAGGGCCTCACTCGCTACTGGCGAAAGCGACGGGAAGCGGCGGCCCCCTCAGCCTGAGAACGCGTGCGCTTCGAGGTCTCCCATCGAGACGAACTCGAGCGCGGAGGCGTGCGTCGCCTCCAACACGACCAGCGGGGCGACCCCCGCCTCGAGCGCCTCGTTCCAGCGCTCGACGACGACGCACCAGCGGTCTCCCGGCTGGAGGCCGGGGAACATCCACTGCGGCTGCGGAGTGACGAGATCGTTCCCGCGCGCGACCGAGAAATCGAGGAACTCCTCGGTCATCACTGCGCAGACCACGTGAAAGCCGGGATCGCTTCCGGTGTGGCAGTAGCCGTCCCGGTAGAACCCCGTCACCGGATCGAAGGAGCAGGGCTCGAGTTCGCCGCCGAGGACGTTCATGCCCAGCCGGTCACGAGCCAGCGCCCGCGCCGGAAGCGAGCCAGCATCCCGGCCAGCCGCACGACGATCAGGAGGACGAGCGCCGCCCAGACGCCACGGATTCCCCAGTCGCCTGCGAGCGCCACGAGCAAGGCAGCGGCGCAGACGAGGAAGGCGATCACCATCGAGCCCGCGAGATACGGCCCATCGCCTGCGCCGATCAGGATCCCGTCCAAGGCGAAGACGGCGCCGTTCAAGGGCTGCATCAACGCGAAGAGCGGCCACAGGAGGGCGGTCTCGTCGAGCACCGCGGCGTCGCTCGTGAAGATCCGGGGTAAGACGCCCGCCAGCGCGAGCATCACCAGAGCAAACACGCCTCCCGCCGCCACCGAGAGCCAGATCATCCGCTCTCCCGCTGCGTATGCCCGCTCGGTCCGCCCTGCTCCGAGCTCGCGCCCGACGATGATCTGCCCTGCGATCGCCACCGAGTCGAGGACGAGCGCGAGGAAGATGAAGAGCTGGAAGGCGATCTGGTGGGCGCCGATCGACGCCTCCCCAAAACGGGTCGCGACGGCGCCGGCGAGCACGAACGAGCCGATGAGCGAGGTCGTCCGCAGAAGGATCCACTTCCCCAGCCAGAGCACGCGCCGGGCGAGCTGGAAGTCGGGCCGCGCCTCGCCGGCCCGGAGCCCACGCAGGATCACGATGACGAACGCCCCGCCCATTCCAAGCTGCGCGATCGCCGTTCCCCAGGCCGAGCCCTCGATTCCCCAACCGAATCCGTAGACGAACAGCACCTCGAGGACGACGTTCACGACGTTCCCGGCGATGACGATCACGAGCGGCGTCCGCAGATCCGAGATTCCCCTGAGGTAGCCCTGACCACCGAGCGCGAGGAAGGCGGCGGGGAAGCCGACCGCGGCGATACGGAGATAGGTGACGGCGTACTCCGCGGACTGGCCCTCACCACCCATCAGCGCCACGAGCGGCTCGGCGAAGATCGCGACGAGCGCCGAGACGGCGATCCCGAACCCGAGCGACAACCAGACAGCCTGCGCCCCGAGGCGACGCGCGATCTCGTTCTGGCCCGCCCCTCCCGCGCGCGCGACCTGCGCGGTCGTGCCGTATTGGAGGAAGTTGAAGATCGCGAAGAGGCCTCCGAGGATCGCCGCCGCGATGCCGAGCGCGGCCAGCTGCGAGCGACCGAGATGGCCGACGATCGCTGTGTCGACAAGGAGGTAGAGCGGTTCTGCGGCGAGCGCGCCCAGCGCGGGAAGCGCGAGCGTGAGGATCTCGCGGTCGTGCGGGGAGCGCAGCTTCACGCGGGCGGCGTCGCGGCGATCGTCGCCTCGTACGCGGCGACGTATGCGGCCACCATGCGCTCCGGCGAGAATCGCTCCTCGACCTCGCGGCGCAGAACCGCCGGATCGAGGCTGTCGGCGAGCTCGAGCACCGTCTCGTCCTCCATGTCGCGATAGCGGTCGACGATGACGCCAGTGCGGCCGTGCTCCAGGATCTCCGGAACAGCCCCTCGCCGGGTGGCGATGACCGGCGTTCCGCACGCCATGGCCTCGATCACGACGAGGCCGAACGGCTCCTCCCAGTCGATCGGGAAGATGAGCGCCCGCGCGCCCATCAGGAGCTCGACCTTGTCGGCGTGCCCGACTTCGCCCACGTACTCGATCGACTCACCGAGGTGCGGGCGGATGAACTCGTCGAAGTAGCGGATCTCGAGCGGCTCGCGGCACTTGGCGGCGATCTTCAGCGGCAGGCCCGTCTCGAGCGCGACTGCGAGCGCGCGATGCGCGCCCTTGTCCGGGCTCATGCGTCCGAGGAAGACGAGATACTCGCCGCCGGACTTGCGCCGGAACGGGTAGACGGAGAGATCAAGCGCGTTCGGACAGTTCGCGATCCAAGGAAGATCCTGCTTCGGCCTCCGCTGGTTCATGGAGATCGAGATCAGTTTGGCGTTCGGCGCCAGCTCGACGACGTTCTCGTAGAAGCGTCCCGGCCCGCCGTCCAAGGGGCCGTGAACGGTGTGGCAGAAGGGCACGTCGAGGAGTCCGCCGAGCGCGAGCCCGAGCAGGCCCGTGTGGTCGTGCATCACGTCGAACTCGTGGCCCTTGCGAATCGCATGCACCGTGTGCTGCATCTCCCAGTACGTGTGTCCGATCCACTCGCTGGGCGCCGTCTGGAAGACGGACTCGAGCCGCGCGCGCGTCTGCGAGTCGCCGGACGCGAAGAGCGTGACGTCGTGGCCGGCGTCCACGAGCCCGTCGGCGAGGAGCGCCACGACGCGCTCGGTTCCGCCGTACGCCTCCGGGGGCACGGGGAACCACACAGGACAAATAAGGCCGACGTTCACAGGTCCTCCTATACCCCCTCGGCAATCGTCACACGCCCGCGCTCGACCGCAACCGACCAGTTGCGCCCGAACGCGCGCACGCCCTCGACTCGCAACCCTTCCAGCCAGCTCGGCAGCTCGTCCTGGACGTTGGTGACGAGCCGCTGGCGCACACGGTCGGGCTCGATTCCGAGGAGGACGCGCACGAGCAGGATGGGGGTGCCCGCAGCCCAGGCCTGCGGACGGGCGGCCGTGGGATACGCGATCGGGAACGGCGTCTCATCTCGCGCATAGCCCGCGAAGACCTCGGGCAGCGACCAGTCGAAGTGGGCCGCGGCCTCGATCAACGCGCGGGCCACGCGCCTCGCCGCCTCGGGGTAGCCGTGCCGTGCGAGGCCCCACGCGGTGAGCGACGAGTCATGGGGCCAGACCGTGCCGTTGTGGTAGCTGATCGGGTTGTACGCGGCTTCGTCACTCGCCATCGTGCGGATTCCCCAGCCCGACCACAGCGACTCGGAGAGCAGCTGGTCGACGACGCGCGAGACCCGCTCGGGCAGGACGATCCCGCTCCAGAGCAGATGCCCCATGTTCGAGCAGCGGGCGTCGACGTGCCTTTTCTCCCCGTCCAGCGCGAGCGCGAAGAACCCGCCCCGCTCCTCGACCCAGAACGCCTTGTCGAACGCGGAACGGAGCTCGGCGGCCTCGCGCTCGAGCCGGTCTGCGAGCTCCGGCTCGCGCCAGACGTCGCGGGCGATCTCGGCCAGCCCGAGCTTCGCGTCGTACACGTAGCCCTGCACCTCGACGGGCGCGATCGGCGCGTCCGCGAAGCGCCCGTCGTGAAAGCGCTGCGAGTCGCCGGAGTCCTTCCACGACTGGTTGACGAGACCGCCATCCGCCTTTCGCGCGTACTCGACGAAGCCGTCGCCGTCGACGTCCCCGTAGCGGTCGATCCACTCGAGCGCCAGCATCGCGGGCTCTCGCAAGCGCCGGGCGAGCACCGCGTCGTCGGTCCAGCGCCAGGTCTCGGCGAGAAGGACGAGAAAGAGCGGCGTTGAGTCGATGGAGCCGTAGTAGCGCGGGAACCAGAACTCGGCGGCGCGACCCTGCCGGACCTCGTGGACGATCTTTCCGGGCTCGGCGTCGATCGCCGGATCCATCGTCGTGGCCTGGAGCTCGGCGAGCGCGTCCAACGCGCCGATCGCGGGCTCCGGGCCGAGCATGAGCGATTGCAGCGACGTGATCGCCGTGTCGCGGCCGAACACCGTCATGAACCACGGCATGCCCGCGGCGAAGAGCGGCCGTCGGAACTCGCCCGTGCGCATGCGCAACGCGGCCAGGTCGGCGATCGAGCGGTCGAACGCACGGCGCAGGCTCTCCCAGCCTCCACGCACCCGCGGCACCCGCAGCGTCCAGGCGGCGACGACGTCGCCGAGTGTCTCGCGCTCGTCGCTCAGATGCTCGGCGAGGTCCCCGTCGGTCTCGGAGTCGAGCGACGGCACGACGTCGACGGTGAGGTCCCAGCGCTCGTGCGGCTCGAGAGAAAGCTCGAAGGTCGCCCCGCCCTCCTCGATCCGGCCGTCTTGGGAGAGGACGATGCGGGTCCTGAGGTCGCCCACCGGGTCCACGATCAGAATCTGGCGGCGCCCTTCGTCGTACGTCGAGGGAGCGGGAGACGGGAGGTCGGGCGCGTTCTCGGGGTCGCCGAGCGCGAAGTCGTGCAGCTTGACCGAGATGATGTCCGCGAAGTCCGCCGCGAGCTCGAGGGAGACGTCGAAGTCGAGCCGGTGCATGCTCTCGTTCCGGATCGCGATCCGCTCCTGCAGACCCGTGCCGACAAAGCGCTCGCGCGAGATCGAGAGCGCATCTTGCGGAAGCCCGTTCAAGGTCGCGTTGCGAAGGAAGAACGCCGCCGCGAAGTGCTCGACCCGCCCCGACGAGAGCAGGAGCAGCGGCGATCCCTGGACGGAGAGCACGAGCCGCGAGAGAAACCGCGTGTCGTGCGCGAAGAAGCCGCTCGTGGGGGCGGCGATGTCGCCCCGCTCGTCGGACATGCAGAAGGTCGTCCCCTCCAAGATCGTCAGCATTCGCGTCGTCCCTCGCCGGCAGCGGCTCCCGGCCGGCGGACCACCCGCGCGCCGCTCGACTGCGCCAGCGCCTTGACCACGATCTCGTCCACGTTGACGTGCAGCGGGCGGGTGAGCGCGAACATCACACAGTCGGCGATCTCCTCGGGAGTGACCGGATCGACTCCCTCGTACACCGCCTTCGCCGCGTCCACGTCTCCTCGGTAGCGGACGAGCGAGAATTCGCTCTCGACCAGACCCGCATCGACGGTCGTGATCCGGATCGGACGTCCGAGGAGATCCTCGCGTAGCGCATAGACGAAGCCGCGGACCGCGAACTTCGCCGCGACGTAGGAAGCCGCGTCCTGGTACGCCTGGCGGCCCGCAACGGATCCCATGAAGAGGATGTGGCCCTCGTCGTTCAAGTGCGGCAGGCAGAGACGCGTCATGCGCAGCACGCCGTCCACATTCGTGTGCAGGACGGTCTGCTCGTCCTCGGGATTCGACTCCCAGAACGGGTAGCGGCCGAGAGCAAGCCCCGCGTTGTTGAAGAGGATGTCGACGCCTCCGAGCTCGCTGGCGGCGCGGCCGACGAACGCCGCGGCGATCTCCTCGTCCATGACATCGAGTGGAAGCGCGAGGTCGGCCTCGACCCGCTCGACGCGGCGCGCGCCGCCGACGACGCGCACGCCCGCCTCCCGCAGCTTGCGCGCCGTCGCCGCGCCGATGCCGCTCGAGGCGCCCGTGACGATCGCCGTTTTGCCCGCGAGGTCCACGGGCGTGAGCCTAGGTGGTTGGCCACCTCGAACCGGGTCTCGGGTCAGGTGTAGGGGCGAGACACCCGGTGATCCCTCTCGCGAGTGAGGCTCGGAGGCGAGCGCATGCCGACAGTCACACAATGCGGCGGCGTTCTGCAGCTTTACTCCTGCTTGCCTTCGTGGCGTCCGCCGCGCTCGCTTCCGCGGGCGCCAACGCCTCCCGCACGCCGGTCCCGGAGATCGTCGGCGTCCAGACCGGGGCGTTTTCCGCGATCGTCAAGTGGAAGG
>JBPCMD010000067.1:0-58092 GCA_051002595.1 Gaiellaceae bacterium | reverse complement strand
CGTACAACACCGTGAGACCGCACTCGAGCCTGAAGTGGAAGACTCCCGCCGCCTACGCGGCTGGATGGAGGGCCTGAGACAACTCGACTCTCATAACGAGTGGACCGACGAACGGGGTCCGGTCACGACGACTCCAGCCATTCGCGAGAATAGGAACACCCGAAGCTGACCGGCTAATCATCTTGTCCGCACTCGATAACCTCGATAAGCACCAAATCGTGCATGCCGGGGTGGTTGCGACAAAAGGACATCTCCCCAAAGATGATCCACGCGCATCTCGCATTCCACCCGGCTCGGAGGTCATTATTAGAAGTGGCCAGGCTCTTTCCAAGGGCGCAGAGATTTTCCGGGTCTACAGTCCTCCCGGTTACTCCCCGCAGCCGCACGTAGCCGTTGACAACACCTTCGGCTTTGGCGAGTCGTTGACCAGCCTTGCGGAGCTTGACCAGATCCGTGCCGATGTCGTCGGCATAGTGGAGAGCTTCGCACTCGACTTCCCGTAGTTCATGCTTGCCATGCGGGTCAGATTCTACCCCCTTTGAAGGGATAATTCCCAATTGATTCGCCAAACGCTTTCTAGCCCCGCCGGTACGAAGTTCGGTACGAAAAGAGGGCGCCTCACGGGGCGCCCTCATCCTATCTAGCCGCTTTGCAGGGAGTTCCCGACTCCCCGGGTTGGACTCGAACCAACAACCCTCCGGTTAACAGCCGGATGCTCTGCCAATTGAGCTACCGGGGAAGGCAGCGCGCGGATTGTACCGGGCGGCTTTCCGGGCCTTGCGGGGAGGCAGGAGTGAAAGCTCGGGGCGCGAACGGGTTCCCATGCGTCGCTTCGCCGTCGTTGGCGTCGCGCTGTCCATCGGCGTCTGCGGCCCCATCGAGGTTGGCTCGGCGGCCAACCCTCGCATCGCCGCGGTCCAGGTCGGGCTTCGCGCGCACGGGTTCGATCCAGGGCCGGTTGACGGACGCCCGGGCCCGTTGACGCGAAGCGCGCTCGCCTCGTTTCAGCGCAGGCGAAAGCTCCCAGCCGATGGCAGGCTCGATCGTAGGACGCGGCGAGCGCTCGGACCGCGCGGCCGCCCGTTGCTCGGTCAGCGCGAGCTCGCCGTCGGCGCGGTCGGATGGGATGTCGCGGTGCTCGAGTTCCGGCTACGGCGGAATGGGCTTCCGAGGAGCGCCGTCGACGGTCGCTTCACGCGCTCGACCGCGACTGCGCTCGAGCGCTACCAACGACGTCAGGGGGTCGTTCCCGACGGAATCGCGGGACCGAACACCTATCGCGCGCTCGCACGACGTGTTGGCGCACGCGAGCACGTCGTGCAGTGGGGAGAGAGCTTCTTCTCGATCGCCGCCCATTACCACGTCAGCCCGTGGCAGCTCGCGCGGCGCAACCGAATCCCGTTGACGAGCGTCATCGTCCCCGACCAGCGGCTGGCGCTCCCACGGGGCGCGCGACTCAGTGCTCCCGCGGTGGCCGGCCCGCCGGCGAGTCGCGATGCGGTGAGGGTTGCGATCGACCGCTGGGCTCGGGTCTACGGCGTCGATCCAGCGCTGGCCCGGGCGCTTGCCTGGATGGAGTCCGGCTTTCAGCAGGACGTTGTCTCGAGCGTCGGGGCGATCGGGGTCATGCAGCTTCTGCCCGAGACCTGGGAGTTCGTCGACACCGTGCTCTTGGGTGTGCGCACGCCGCGCAACTACGAGGGCAACGTCCGCGCCGGGGTTCGCTACCTGCGCTGGCAGCTCGACGAGTTCGGCGGGAACAGGCGGCTTGCGCTGGCGGGTTGGTACCAGGGAGCGCGGGCCGTGCGGGAGATAGGCCTGTACGACGACACGAAGCTGTTCGTGCGCGTAGTGCTCCAGCTCTACGGCACGGTCTGATCGTCCCCGCGGGGCAGTTGCGCTACTCCCGAAGCCACACGAGGACGCTGTAGAGCGCCATCAAGACGACAAACGCGCCGATGACGATGGCGATCCAGTCGAGTACGGGGATCGGGAGCACCCACCCGCCGACGACAAGGGCGACGCCGACAAAAAGCGCTTTCAGCGCCTGGCGCAGCACTGCTGGGTCGCGCCGAACCGGCTCGACCAGCAGGCCCGCGGGGGAATGGAATGTCGGACCGTCATACAGGACGAGATCGCGCTTCTGGGCAAGCGCCACGATGCCGTTCAGGACGTCGTCTGGGACGCTCCACGAGAACTCAGGTCGATGATCCGATCAGATCTCTCGCCCTCGAAGTCCGTGTACATCGCCACCAGCTCGTCGTAGAAACGGAAGACGTCCTCGCTGGGCTCGAATGCACTCGCGTCGCCCTCCTCGTAGAAGCGTTCGAGCAGCTGGGGCGCCTCGTCCTCCGACACCAGCGGCGCTTCCACACGTAGAGATCCATGCTCATGGGAGAAGGCGGGAGACGGCGGCGAGCGCGCGGCGCGCCGCTTCGGCCGCGGGTAAGCCCCAGAAGCCCTCGGGAGTCGAGAAGATCTCGACGTCGAGGAATCCATCCCAGCCGGCCTCGCCCAGCGCGCGGACGTGTTCGGCCGAGCGGGTGCCACTCTCGCCCGGAAGCAGGCGATCCTCGCGGCCGACTTCGGGTGGGACGTCGGCGACGTGCAGCCCGCTGATCCGTCCTGCGGCCGAGGCGAGCGCCTCCGGCGCCTCGTCCCAGAGGTTGTACGTGTCGGCCATGACGCCGACGTCGTCGAGTCCCGCCTCCTCGAGCAGCTCGAGCGTCTCGGCGACGGTGGCGACGAACGACACGGAGGATCCGGCAGGTTCGAGACCGAAGCGCACGCCGACCTCCCGGGCCACGGCCGCGACCTCGCGAAGCCCGGCGACGACGATCTCGCGTGCATGTGCCGGCTCGAGATCTCCCACGGCGCCCGTTAGGCACAGAACCGACTCCGGCTCGTAGGCGGCGAAACGGCGCACACTCGCGCAGAGGTCGGCGATCCGTTCCTCCGGGTCGGGCGACCCCTCCATTCCGGGAAGGAGGAGCGGCAGGATCGAAGGCGCCGTCGGGACGCAGTTCGCCACAGCGAGCCCGGCTTCTCGGAGGAGAGCCACATTCGCTGGGTCGTCCGCAGGAAGCTTCAGCTCCCAGATCCCGATACCGTCGAACCCTGCCGCTGCATAGGCGGCAACGTCTTCCTCGAAGGTCGCGCTCACCGTCGAGATCTCGCTCAGCGCGAGCTTCACAAGCGCCTTGCAACAGACTCTTGCAAGCGTTGTCCTACGGCCGGCACCCGCCCCAGCGCCCGGCGAGGCAGGGACGGCTTCGTCAGCTCCTTGTAGACGAGGTAGCCGGAGCCCGCACCGAGCCCGGGGCCGGGATGGGTCGACGCGCCGATGTGCCAGAGGCCGTCCACAGGGGTGCGGTGTCCGGGCGCTTGCGGGAGCGGGCGGAAGAGGAGGTTCTGGTCGAGCGCACACGAGCCTCCGTAGATGTCTCCGCCGACGAGGTTGACGTTCGTAGCGGCGATGTCCGCCGGCGAGAGCGCCACGCGTCCGATCGTTGCGCTCTCGAGATTCCGGATGTGCCGTCCGACGCGGGCGACGATCCGGTCGGCGTAGGCCTCGCGCAGCTTCTCGGTCCAGGAGCCGTCGCCGACGTCGATGTCGTCGGCGGCATCAGCTTTGACTCGGCCGGCCGGAAGCTCCTGAAGCTGGATCCAGAGGATCCAGGAGCCGTCCGACGCGCGCGACGGGTCGACCGCGAGCGGCTGGCCGCAGACGATCGTCGCCTCCGTCGGCAGAAGCCCGCGCTCGGCCTCGTTCACGGCGCGCGAGACACCGTCGAGGCCGGGCGTCACGTGCACGATGGCCGTCCGCGCGAGCCGGTCGTCGCCGTACCAGTCTGGCGGCTCGGACATCGCGATGTGGATCTGCATCGCGCCGCGGCCGTAGCGGTAATGGCCTGCAGCCCGCCGCAGCGCTGCCGGAGCCTCGTTGTTGCCGAGCAGGTCTTCGTAAAGCTGGGTCGGAGTGACCGACGCCACGACTGCTCGCTCTGCCCGGATCGTCTCGCCACCTGCGAGACGCACACCTGATGCGCGCCCGCCGGAGACGAGGATGCGCTCGACCTCGGCTCCGGTGCGGAGCTCGCCGCCGGCGTCGTGCACGATCCCAGTCAGGCCTTCGACGAGCTTGACGCCCCCGCCCTTCGGCACCGGCATCCCTCCGAGCTGAAGCGCGCAGGCGATCACCTGCGTCATGAAGCCCGAGGTCGCCTGATCCGGCCCGAGGCCCGTATGCAGCACCCAGGGAGCGAGGAGCCCGTGTGCTGCATCCGACTCGAAGGTGTCGCCGAGCCAGTCGCGGCAGGTCGAGAGCATCGTCCCCATGTGCGCGAGCAGGCCTCGTCGCCCGAAGCGGCGGAGTGCCTGACGGCCGAGGCCGATCCCCGCCGGAGACCAGAGCTCGGTGCCGAGGATGCCGAACGAAAGGTCGGCGTTCTGTAGGAACCCCTCGAACATCGCCTGCCACGCGGCTCCGTCTCCGGCTGCGTGCCGCTCCAGCTCCGCCATGTTTTCCTCGAGCGAGGTTGTCAGGAAGATGCCAGACCCGTCGGGATACGCGGAGCCGGTCGGAAGCTCCGTGTTCAGGTACTCGACGCCACGCGCGTCGAGGTCGTCCTTCAGCTCCGCGTGGGCGGCTGACCCAGTCCAAAGCGGGTGCCACGATGCGAGGACCTCGTGCGTGAACCCCGGCACGGTCAGGTCGGTCGTGGTCTTGATGCAGCCTCCCAGGTGGTCGTCTCGCTCGAGGACGCAGACGCTCCAGCCGGCTTTGGAAAGCAGTGCGGCTCCGGCGAGGGAGTTGATCCCGGCACCCACGAAGACCGCGTCGAAGGCCGCCATCGAGGCTCGACGCTACCACCGGCGCAGCGGCTGCGAAGCGGACGTCTTCAGGGATTCGCGCGCGATCAGAATTCGCGCGAGCGGATTCTGATCTTGCGCCAAGTACCGCTTGACACGCCACGCCACCTTGTGACTGAATCCCGGCATGCTCCTCCGCGAGGTCGACTACGTGCGCCCGGCGACCGTGGAGGAGGCGGTCTCCCTTCTCGCGGCGCACGAGGGGGCGCGGGCTCTCGCCGGAGGGCAGACGCTCGTCAACGTGATGAAGGCGCGCGCGGCTGCGCCCGACGTGCTCGTGGATCTCGCGGATCTCGCAGAACTGCGCGCGATTGGCTTCTCGGAGGAGGGACTGCTCGAGATCGGGGCGATGGTGACGTACACGCAGCTCGTCGGCTCCTCGGAGGTCGACGTCGCGCGTCCGATCCTCGCCGAGGTCGCGGCCACGATCGCCGACGTGCAGGTGCGAAACCGCGGCACCGTAGGCGGAAACGTCTGCGTCAGCGACCCGACGAATCACCTGCCGCCGCTTCTCGTCGTGCTCGACGCGTCATTCACGATCCGCGGCACCGAGGGCGAGCGCGTCGTTCCCGCGGGCGAGTTCTTCGTCGGCGTGTACGTGACCGTCGTGGACGAAGGGGAGCTTCTGACGAAGATCTCCGTGCCACCCGCGAGCGAGACGGGAGACGGGTTCTCCGGCGTCACGATCGGAAAGCACGGGACCTATGTGGTCGACGCGGCGGCGACCGTCTCGGACGAGGGCGCGCGTATCGCGATCGGCTGCGTCGCGGCGACTCCAGTGCGCGCGACCGAGATGGAGGAGCGCCTGGCGGGAAGCGATTTCTCCGAGGAAGCCGTGCGTGAGGCTGCGAAGGGCCTCGGGGCCTCGCTGGATCCGCCCTCCGATGTCCACGGCTCCGCGGACTACCGCCGGAGCCTCGCCGAGACCTCAGCGGTGCGAGCGGTGCTGCAGGCTGCCGAGCGGAGGAAGAGCTGATGGCCGACAAGGCCGCGCCTGCGCGAAGCCGGACGATCTCAGTCGAGGTCAACGGTGAGGCGATCGACTACGAGGTTCCCGCGCGGCGTCTCCTCGTCCACTTCATCCGCGACGACCTCGGTCTCACCGGAACGCATGTCGGCTGCGACACCGGAAACTGCGGCGCCTGCACGGTGCACGTCGACGGCGCGGCCGTGAAGAGCTGCATGCTGCTCGCGGTGCAGGCCGACGGCTCGCGTATAGCAACGGTGGAGGGACTCGCGCCAGACGGCGAGCTGACCGCGCTCCAGCGCTCGTTCAACGAGCACCACGCGCTCCAGTGCGGCTACTGCACGCCGGGGATGTTGATGAGCGCGACCGCGCTCCTCGAGCAGAATCCGCATCCGTCGGAGGACGACGTTCGGATGGCGCTGCAAGGCAACATCTGTCGCTGCACCGGCTACGTGAACATCGTCGAAGCCGTCGTCTCCGTGGGCAAGGTGGATGCAGCATGACGGCGCACCCTAGTGACACTGTGTCACAAAGCACCTCGACCGTCGTCGAGACCGCTGCGCCCGAGGTGCTGGAGAAGGGCTACATCGGGCAGTCGATTCCGCGCCGCGAGGACAAGCGCCTGGTGCAGGGTCTCGGAACGTTCTTCGATGACGTCCGCCGGCACGGGATGGGCTACGTCCACTTCGTCCGCTCGCCGTACGCGCACGCGAAGATCATCTCCGTCGACGTCTCGAAAGCGCTCGAGCTCGACGGCGTGTACGGGACGATCACCGGCGATGAGGTCGCGATCCACACGGATCCGTTCTTCGAGATGTCCGTCGAGCCGGGCGGCAACATCAAGGACTACGCGCTGGCGGTGGGCCGGGTCCGGCACACGGGCGAGCCCGTCGCCGCCGTCTGCGCCTCGACCCGCGAGCTGGCGCGCGACGCCGCCGACCTGGTCGAGGTCGAATACGACGTGCTCCCAGTGCTCGTCGACGCCGAGGAGTCGCTGAAGGACGAGACGATCCTCCACGATGACGCCGGCTCCAACACGGTGTGGTCGGGGGTTTTCGACTGGGGCGACGTCGATCAGGCGCTCGCAGAGGCCGATCACGTGGTCAAGATCGAGAAGCTCCACTTCCACCGCTTCTCCTCGACGCCGCTCGAATGCGCGGGCGCGCTCGTCGAGTACGACAAGGGCACCGCCGAGTGGACGCTGCACTGCAACCACCAGATGCCCGGCGTGGGCGCGATCTGGATGGCGCCGGCTCTCCGCACCGGAATCGACAAGCTCCGCTTCGTCACGCAGGACATCGGCGGCGGCTTCGGCAACAAGATCTGCCTGCATCCGCAGTACGTCGTGCTGTGTCTGCTGGCGCGCAAGCTCGGCCGGCCCGTGCAGTGGACCGAGTGGCGGACCGACCAGCACACCGCGAACGCGCATGGAAACGAGCGCACGTTCCTGGACATCGAGGTGGGTGTCATGGCCGACGGAACGATGACCGGCTTCAAGGTCAAGGCGCTCGACGACTGCGGCGCCTTCCCGCGCTACGAGCCGCTCGGCTGCATCATCTGGGCGCAGGTCACGCCGGGCATGTACGGCTGGCGGAACGTTCGGGTCGACTTCACCCAGGTCTGCACGAACAAGTCGCCCGTGTCGCCGAACCGTGGCTACTCGCGCATGCAGCACCTGTGGCTGACCGAGCGGATAGCCGACATCGTCGCCACCGAGCTCGGCATCGATCCCGTCGAGTTCAGGAAGAAGAACTATGTGAAGACGGAGCAGATGCCGTACGAGACGCCGAACGGCTGCTTCTACGACTCCGGCGACTATGCCGCCGCGCTCGACATCGCGCTCGAGCTGATCGACCACGGCTCGATCGAGGACCGGCGCAAGGATGCGGCTGCGCGCGGGAAGCTGTTGGGGTTCGGGATCGGCTCGACGCTCGACTCGGGCACGAACAACTTCGGGCAGTCCACGCTCCTGAACCCCGATCTCCAGTTCTCGGGGAACAACGAGGCGGCCTCCGTCAAACTCGACATCTTCGGCGAGGTCGTCGTCACGCTCGGGACCGTGCCGCAGGGCCAGGGCCACGAGACGACCGCGGCGCAGGTCGTCGCCGACATCCTCGGCTGCTCCCCGGATCAGGTGAACGTGCGCCGCGGGCACGACACGTGGTTCAACTCCCATGCGGGCTTCTCCGGCACATACGCGAGCCAGTTCGCGTTCACGGGTCTCGGGGCGGTCAAGGGCGCCGCTGAGCTTGTGCGGGACGACATGGTGCAGCTCGCCGCGGCTGTGCTCCAGGCGCCCGTCGAGGCAATCGAGCTGGCCGACGGATTCGCGCGCATCAAGGACGGGCCGGAGGAAGCCGTGCTGCCGTTCATGGCCCTCGGCGCGATCGTCAACGCGAACAACGCCTTCCTGCCGCCCGACTTCAACCCGACCTTGAACCACCGCTACGTGTGCAGGCCGTACTTCGGCATGGTCGACACCGAGAGGAAGACGGGTCAGCTCACGCTCACCTATGCGACGCAGATCCATGCGGCGGTGGTGGAGATCGATCCCGAGACAGGCGTCGTCGACGTCGTCGACTATGCGGCCGTTGACGACTGCGGCGTGAGGATCAACCCGATGATCGTCGAAGGGCAGGTGCACGGCGCCACGACGCATGCGCTCGGAGCGGCTCTGTCCGAGGAGTTCGTCTACGACGAGGAGGGAACGCTCCTCACCTCCAACTTCTACGACTACCACGTGCCGCACGCGCTCGACATGCCGCCGCTGAAGACCGGGTCGATGGAGTCGCCGTCGCCGGTCGCGCCGCTCGGCGCCAAGGGCATGGGGGAGGGCGGAGGCGGCGGGATCCACTGCGTCTGCGCGGCGATCCAGGACGCCCTCGCCGCGGCCGGGAAGGCGATCGTCTACACGAGCTGCAACCCGCCGCATAGAGTCTGGTCAATGCTCCAGGACCCGGAAGCGACCCGCGCCAACGTCTCAGTGGTGTCGAAGTGATCGTCTCCGGGACGAAGGAGCTATCCGCGCCTCGCGACACGGTGTGGGAGGTCATCAACGACCCCGCCGAGATGGCGAAGCTCATGCCCGGCGTCGAGAGCTTCGAGATCACCGACGACCGCCACTGGACGGCCAAGGTGAAGGTTCCGCTCGGCCTCGGCGGCCTCAAGATGACGATGAACTTCGAGCGGCTCGAGGAGCGACCGCCCGAGTTCGCAGAGATGCGGGCGAAGGGAACCGGAGTGGGCGCGCTGATGGACATGAAGACCTCCTTCACGCTCTCCGAGGCGGGGGAGAGAACGTCGATGGCCTGGGAGGCGGATGTCAAGATCGCCGGTCCGGTCGGGGCGATGGGCCAGCGCGTGCTGCACCCGATCGTCAACCAGCAGGTGCAGCAGGTGCTGGGTGCGCTCGAGACGCGGGTCTCGGAGGCCGCGTCGAGCTCGGGTGGGGCGGAGCAGGGCATTCATCCTGCGTCGCCCGAGGCGTACGAGGCCGAGCCTGAAGGCCCAACCCACTCCACGGAGGATTGAGCGAGACCGAAGTGGAACACTCCGCGACACCGCCGCGAGGGGAGCGCGCACATGCCCTTCATGGAGGTGCACGGCGTGGAGCACGACGAGCTAGCGATCGCCGTGTTTAACGCGCGCGTGCTCGAGGACGGCTTGGCAGCGCTCCGTACTGGCGACTGGGCGACGCAGGCGACCACGATCGACCTCCCGGAGAGAGGATCTTCGTTCACGTCAACCCCTGTGGTCGCAGGGAGATCGTCCGCCAGGGCCTGTCGAGGTTCCTGAACCTCGTCGACGGACTGATCGGACAAGGGCTTCGCGTCCTCGTGCTGGTGACGACCAACGAGGAGATCCGCAAGCTGCATCCGATGGTCGCACGTCCGGGTCGAACGGCGGCGAACGTCCGCTTCGACCCGCTGAGCGCCGAAGACTCGACCGCGTGGCTGAATGCGCGCGGCGCGGACGACGCGGTGTCGCCGGCCCTGACCATCGCCGAGCTCTACGCCCGTCTGGAAGGACTCGATGCGCCGAAGCAACCGATCGGCTTCGGCGACGCTGGTCTTTAGCCGCCCTTTACCGCGGCTTTGCCGTCTTCTAAGCGCGTCGCGGTCAAGTGTGGCAAGCGACCGCGCCAAGGACGGTCGAAGACCAGGAGGTATCAGATGTTCGGTTCCACTAACACCAGCCGCCGCCTCGCCGGACTCGCCGTCGTGGCTGCCGCGTTCGCCGCGCTGATCCCGGTCGCGCAGGCGGATTCGGGCTTCCAAGGCCCCCCGGACGCGATCGATCGCGCTGTCGCCACGCGGCAGGCAGAGCTCGGATCGACCTTCAACGGCAGCCCTGACGCCGTCGACCGGGCCGTCGGGACGCGCCAGTCCGAGGAAGCGGCGGCGTTCGACGCTCGCGAGCATGCGCAGCTCGCTCTGACCTCACCTGCGCCGGACGTCGTCGAGCGCGTGGCGCTTGCGCAGCAGCAGCACACGTTGCCCGAGACTGGACGGACGACCGCCTCCGCTCTGGTGCAGAGCCCGACGCAGGCCGCGACCTCGAACGGATTCGACTGGAGCGACTTCGGCATCGGCGCCGGCTCGGGCATCGGCCTCATGCTGCTCCTGCTGGGGATCGGCGCG
The DNA here is from genome assembly GCA_051002595.1 of Gaiellaceae bacterium. Classification (GTDB taxonomy): domain Bacteria; phylum Actinomycetota; class Thermoleophilia; order Gaiellales; family Gaiellaceae; genus GMQP-bins7. The sequence continues at coordinate 47,613 of JBPCMD010000067.1, read as the reverse complement.
GGCGTGTGGACGATGCGACAGGGCGAAAGGCAGGTTTCGAGCATCTAAGCCTCCTGGGCGGACGATGTAACGACGCGGGCGGGTCCCTCGGGCCCGCCCGTCCGCTTCTCAGCGCTGGGCGAGCCCGTCGAGGAGCGCGCGGGTCTGTGCGACGGCGAGCACGTTTCCTTTTGTCTCGTGCAGCCGGATCGCCGCCTCGATCGCCGAGGCGGCTTCCGTCTTTCGCCCAGCGAGCGCGAGCACCTCGGCGAGATCGGTGAGCGCCTCGGCGTGCGAATGGAGGAAGTCGCTGGCCTCGGCATATTCCACGGCTGCTCGAGCGAGCTTCTCGCCGGCCTCGAATTCGCCACGGCGGGCGAGAGCCTTCGCTCGTGTGCCGCGCCAGATGATGTGTGAGTGCACGTCGTTCGGACGGGTCGATCGCTCTGCCTCGCGTGAGAGCTCCTCCGCTTCGTCGTAGCGACCCTGCGCGTACACCGCTTGCGCGAGCATCGTAGAGATGGAGCAAAAGTGGCTCTGCTCGCCGATCTTCCTCAGCCCTTCGTAGACCGGCCGCAAGTCCTGCTCGGCCGTCACAGGGTCGCTCAACCAAGCCAGGTAGAACGCCAGCAGGACTGGAAAGAGCCAGACTGTCTCGCCGAGTGAGTCCGCGACCTCGCGCCCTTCTGCGATGAGCGCCCGTGCCTCCGAGGCACGTCCCTGGATTCCGATCATGTAGGCATGCGTCCCGATGATGGTGAGCCTCAGCCGTGGATCGCCTGTCGCTCGGTCGAGCAGCCGCTCGCAGATCGCGGCTCCCTCGGCCCCGGTTGTAGGCCCCAGGACGAGCGCGACCCCGAGCCATTCCAGGATCTCCTGCTGTTCGAACCGGTCTCCGCTTCGCAGCGCGAACTCGAGCCCTGTCTCGGCTGCCTCTGCGCTCTGCCGTCCCTGTCGCGCCAGGTAGTGGGACTGACTGACAAGCCGCCATGCGCGGGCGAGCCCGAGCGTGTCCGCCGTCGACTCGAACACCGCGATCGCTTCCTCCGCGACGTCGATCAGCTCGCTCGCCGTGACCGCGGAATCGTCGAAGAAGAGGCTCAGGAACCCGCGTTGCACCAGAGCGTGCGCTCTCAGCCGTGGATCTCCCGAGGCGATCGCCTCCTGCAGAACCGCGTCTGCCCAGCCCAGGTCGGCCGTGCCCTGGATCGCACGCACGTTCGGAATGAGGTCGACTCGCAGGGGATCGTCGCTCGGTAGCAGCGCGGTCGCTCGCGACATCAGGTTCATCGCCGCAGGCGCATCCAGGCGGGCGAATGCGCGTCGTCCCGCCGCTCCAAGCCGCTCTGCGGCGCGTCGTCCGACTGCTTGCGCTGCTTCGTCTACCTCTCCGAGCTCCGCGCGGAAGCGGTGTGCCTGCTCCAGGTGGTAGCCGAGGATCTCGTCGTACTCGACGCCTCTCTCGCTCGCCTTCACCTCCAGCCACGCCGCGTGATGTTCATGCAGGTCGGCTCGAACCGACTTCGGGATCGATTCGTACGCCGCGTCGCGAATGAGTAGGTGGCGGAAGCGGTAGGCGTCTTCGCCCAAGAAGACGGGCTTGTCGGGCCGGATCAACTCCTTGCGGACGAGCCCGCCGAGGAGCGCGCGCACGAGCGGGCGTCGGGAGGCGCTCGCGAGCTCCTCCACCGAGCCTCGATGGAAGATCTTGCCTTCTACCGCGGCCCGCTCGAGCACCGCCCGCTCCTCGTCGCCCAGTTGATCGAGACGTGCCGCGAGCAGGGCGTGAATGGTCGGCGGGACGCGAACGGCCGCTAGGTTCCCGACTACGGTCCAACGTCCATCCTCAGGCGCGAGGAGCCCGTCGTCGATCAACATCGAGAGCATCTCCTCGACGAACAGCGGATTGCCTTCAGCGGCTTCGGCGATTCGCGCTTCGAGCCGACCCGCGGCCTCATCTCTGCCAACGAGGTTCGAGACCAGCTGCATGCACTCATCGTCCGAGAGCGGCTCGAGCAGCACGGTAGTGGCGTTCAGCTTGCCTCCTGACCAGCTGGAGCGAACCTCGAGCAGCTCAGGCCGTGCCATGCACAGGAGCAAGATCGGCGCTCCACGCGACCAATCCGCGAGGTTATCGACAAGGTCGAGGAACGTCGACTCTGCCCAGTGGACATCGTCGAACACGACGACGAGCGGGCGCCCTCGTCCGAGCGCCTCCAGAAACCTCCGAACCGAATCGAAGCTCTCCTCGGCCCCCGCTCCTCCTACTCCTACTCCTACTCCTGCGCCTGCTTCGGCGATGCCGACGAGCTCGATGACGCGCCGGGCGACGTGCTCAGGGTCGGCTTCGTCTTCGATGAGCTCCACGAGCCTGGCGCGGTTTTTCTCGACTGGTGCCGTGTCGTCGAGCTCGGCCACATCCTTGATCGCCTCCAACAAAGGCCAGAAGGTGATGCCTTCCCCATACGGAAGGCATCGCCCGCGTGCGACGAGCGCGCGTTCGGCGATGTCCTCGAGGAACTCTTGGATGAGCCTCGACTTCCCGACTCCTGCCGTCCCGAGGACCGTGAACAGCTGGCAAGAGCTGTCGCCGACAGCCTGCTCGAACGCATCGTGCAGACGGCGCCGCTCGCGCTCTCGGCCAACCATCGGCGAGGCGAAGCGGCCGCGCTCGCGCTCGGCCGCCTCCGCTGCCCTGCGGGTGGTCTCGTCGAGAGTCGTCTCTCCGCGGTCGCCTTCCTGCGCGAGTCGGGCAGACGCCGTGAGCGGCTCGCCTGTCGCGCGAAGCTGGGGCCCCGCTGGGTTGCCGCCGGTCACCACTGAGCCGGTGGCGACGCCGATCCGGACGTCGAGCGGCGCCGGCCAGTCTCCTTCGGTCAAGCGGCTCTGAATCTCGTCCGCCGCTCGGACGGCGCGCCGCGCGTCGTCCTCGTGAACATGAGGGAGACCGAAGACCGCGGTTATCGCGTCGCCCGAGGTCGCCTCGATCGTGCCTTCGTGTGCCTCCACCGCGTCCGTGACGTCTTGAAACGCCCGGGTCAGCACGCGTCGTAGGACTTCTGGATCGAGCTCTCCATGCTCCGCTGCCACTGCGACGCGCACGTGAACGGCTGTCACTGTCTTCCGCTCGGCGCGCACGTGGGGCGTCGAGTCGGCGAGGACTCGAGGAAGGGATGCCGGCGGCGTCTCGGATTCCGGCTCGCCCAACGTCTCCGGGTCGAGGGCGGGGTCTTGCCGGAGGATCGCCTGCTGCAGCTCGCGAAGCGCTCGCCCCGGCTCGATTCCGAGCTCCTCGACCAGCGTCTCGCGCGCATCCTTGTAGGCGTCGAGCGCTTCTGCCTGCCGACCCGAGCGGTAGAGCCCGAGCAGATGTTGCGCGCGCAAGCGTTCCCGCAGCGGATGCTCGCGAACGAGCGTCTCCAGCTCGCCGACGAGCGCGGCGTGGCGCCCGTTCGCGAGGTCGGCCTCGACTCGGTCTTCGAGGCAAGCGAGCCGCAGATCCTCGAGACGCGCGATCTCTCCGTGCGCAAAGCTCTCATAGGCGAAGTCCGCCAGTGGAGGACCACGCCAGAGGGAGAGCGCCTCCCTCGGCTCGCCCTCTTCGAGCAGGCGCTGAAAGCGGGCGAGATCGAGCTCGTCCGTCTCGACCTCGAGTCGATAGCCCGGTGCGTGGGTGGCGATGCGCCTCTTCCCCAGCGCTTTTCGCAGCTGCGAGACGTAGACCTGAAGCGCCTTTCTGCCGGTCTCGGGCGGGTCGTCCTCCCAGAGCGCGTCGATCAGCCGGTCGGTGGAGACAACCTCGTTCGCGTGTAGGAGCAGGATCGCCAAGAGCGCGCGCTGCTTGGCGCCGCCGAGCTCGAGTCGGCGCCCGTTCTCGAGCACCTCGAGAGGACCAAGAATTCTGAACTCCATGCCGCCTTTTCCTCAGCCGCGACCCTATCCCGCGGTGACGTGTTTGACTACGCCGCATGCCCTCACCGTTTCGAATCGGCGTAATGCAACTCACGATGGAGCCGCTCGAGGAGATGCTCGAGTCGGCGCGCGTCATGGACGAGGCCGGAATGGACACGATCTGGCTGGCCGAGGCGTATCACTGGTGGCGCAAGCACGGGATGGAGTCACGCTCGTCCACGGTCGTGTCGGCGCTGATAGCGCGTGATACGGAACGGCTCGCGATCGGCTGGGGGATCATCTCGCCGTTCACGCGCCACCCCGTACAGGTGGCGATGGATGCGCGAGTCGTGCAGGAGGCCGCCGGGCCGGGACGGTTCCTGCTCGGCTTCGGGACCTCGAAGATCTTCCTCAACAACATCAAGGCGCAGACGTCCAAGACGCTCGGGCCGATGCGGGACGCGGTCGCGATCGTGCGCGGCGTGCTCGGCGGTGAGGCGTTCGAGTACGACGGCGATACCTGGAGCGCCTCGGTGCCGGCGCTCCGCGAGGAGGCTCGCAGCCCGCGTGAGGTGCCGCCGGTGTACGTCGCGGCCACCGCGCCGAAGATGCAGGCGCTCGCCGGCGAGATCGCAGACGGGTGCCTGACCCCGTCGATCACGACGCCTGCCTTCGTCCGCTACACGATCGGGAACTGCGGCTCGGAGATCGACATCGGCTGCACCGTCGTCGCCTCGATCGACGAGGATCGCGCTCGGGGCCGCGAGGGGGCCCGGGAGATCGCCGCCATGTACCTCGCGAACAAGGTGCAGAACATCCAGGGCGCCGCTGACACGCTTCTCGACCTCGCGGAGCTCGACCAGGACGCGATCAGGCCGGTCGCCGATGCGATGGAGCAGGGTGGGCGGCTGGCGGCGAAGGCGTCGGTGACAGATGAGATCCTCGACAAGTGCAAGCCGATCGCCGGCACTCCAGCGGACTGCATCGAGGCGATCGAGGAGTACGTCGACGCCGGCTGCACGCACGTCATGCTCGAGCTCTGGGGCGACAAGCGGCACGAGCAGATACGCCTCTTCGGCGAAAAGGTGCTCCCGCATTTTCGATGATCGACGAACGCCGCCTCGTCGAGCTGGCGCTCCGGCTCGTCTCCACCCCGTCGTTCACCGGCTCCGAGCAGACCGCGGCGGAAGTGGTGCGCGCCGTCTTCGAGGAGCTCGGCCTTGCGGTGCAGTGGCAGCAGGTCGAAGAGGGTCGCGCGAACGTCGTCGGCACGTGGGCGGGCGCGGGAGGTGGGCCGACGCTCATGTTCAACGGCCACCTCGACACCTCGTACTCCGGGCGAGAGCCGTGGCTGCAGGGGATCCCCGGATTCCAGCCCAAGGGCTTCGAGCGCGACGGGCGGATCTACGGGCTGGGGGTCTCGAACATGAAGGGCGCGCTCGCCTGCTACGTGGAGGCGGTGCGCTCGCTAATCGAGGACGGAGTGCGGCTGAGGGGAGACGTGCTGATCGCCGCGGTCGCCGGCGAGATCGAGAAGACCCAGCAGGGAGATGCGCAAGGCGCTGAATATCGAGGGTACGCAGCCGGATCGCGCTACCTCGTCGGGCATGGCGGGGCGGCGGACATGTGCATCCTCGGCGAGCCGACCGAGTCGAAGCTCGTGCTTGCGCACTTCGGCTCGCTCTGGCTGCGTCTCTCAACACACGGTCCCTTCGTGCACACGGCGTTCAGCGAAGGCCGCCGCGGAGAGAACTCGATCGTGAAGATGCACCCGGTGTTGGCAGCGGTGCTCGAGTGGCTGCCGTCCTGGGAGGAGGAGATGTCCTACGGTGACGTGCGCGGGGTTGCGAACGTGGGGTCGATCGAGGGCGGGTTCGGCTGGCGCGCGTCACGAACGCCGCACCGCACGGATCTCTTCCTCGATCTCCGAGTGCCGCCTGACGTGCCGATGGCGGACGCGCGGCGGAAGGCGCTCGAGTTCGCACGCTCGCTCGACGGTGTCGAGGCAGAGGTCTACGTCACGGCTCCTGGGGCGGAGATCGACCAGAACCATCCACTCGTGGAAGCGCTCGGAGAGGCGCACACCGAGGTGTTCGGGACTCCGCCCGAGCGAGACGTGACACGCTGGTTCTCCGATGCGTCGGTGCTCACGCGCTACGGGATCGCCACGGTCAACTACGGCACCTCGAGCGGTCTGCCGGACGCCGAGCTGGGCGAGAACCTCGAGATCGACGGCTTGGTGAAGACCACCGAGGTCTACGCGCGTGCCGCGACAAAGATCTGCGGGGTCGTGTGAGCATCTACCAGCTTCCTCGAGACCTGCCAATCCCGGTCGACGACGGCGCCTCCGACCATCTCCTAGGCGCAGTGGCGCCCGCTCTCGTTCTCGAATCGTCTCGAGGTCCCGTGGGCTTCGAGGAATTGAGCCGTGAGCTCGCTGTGCTGTACGTCTATCCGCGTACGGGACACCCTGGCCAGCCGAGCCCGGCCGGTTGGGATGCGACACCCGGCGCTCGGGGATGCACGCCGCAGTCCTGCGCGTTTCGCGATCACGCGGACGAACTCGCCGACCTCGGCGCGCGGGCGGCAGGTCTCTCGAGCCAAGCGCTCGCCAAGCAGATCGAGTTCGCGCAGCGCGAGCACATGCCGTTCCCCGTGATCGCCGATCCTGACCTTCACTTGGCCGCTGCGCTGGGCCTGCCGACTTTCGAGTTTGGCGGCTCGACGCTCTACAGGCGCGTGACGCTCGTGTTCGAAGCGGGTCGGGTGCTCAAGGCCTTCTATCCGGTGTTCCCGCCCGACCGGAACGCGGCCGAAGTGATCGACTGGCTGAAGGAGAGGAGCGAGTGAAGCTCGTCTCGTTCGGTGAAGACCGGATTGTGGGGGCTCTCGATGGTGAGGAGATCGCCGTCCTCGATGTCGCCACGATGCGCGAGTACTTCGAGCGGGGTGGAGCCGACGAGACGGGCGAGCGCATCCCGCTTGCGGGCACCCGCTTGCGCGCGCCGATCATCCCAACCAAGCTGATCCACACCGCCGGCAACTTCCGCGAACACGAGGAGGAGTCGAAGCAGGTCGGGTGGTCGCACGAGATCGCCCCCTGGATCGTCTTCTTCCAGAACGTAGACGCGATCGTTGGGCCCGACGAGCCGGTCGTCTATCCCGAGCACCTGACCGAGGAGCTCGACTACGAGCTCGAGCTCGCGGTCGTCATCAAGAAGGCGGGGAAGTGGTTTTCCCCTAAGGAGGCGCCAGACTACATTGGCGGCTACGTGATTTTCAACGACATCACCGCCCGCGACATCCAGCGCCGCGAGATGCGCTCGGGCGTCTTCTCTTTCTGCAAGGCGATCGACACGTTCTGCCCGCTCGGCCCCTGGATCGTCACCCCGGACGAGATTCCCGATCCACACGACCTCGCGATGGAGCTGCGCGTCAACGGCGAGCCTCGCCAGACCTCGCACTCGGGGCGCATGAACGTGTCGATCTCGGAGATCCTCAGCCACTACTCGGCGCTCGGATACTCGGCCGGAGACGTGGTCTCGACCGGCACCGTTTCCGGGGTCGCCGGATTCTCCCCCGATGCCGCGTCGCTCTACCTGCGGCCGGGGGATGTGATGGAGGCCGAAATCGAGCGAATCGGCGTCCTTCGCAATCCGATTGTCTCGTGGGAAGACGCCCACGGCAAGCCGGCGCCGGCCCGCGTGCGCTGGTAAGTGCGCCAAATGTGTGACATTGAGTCCACACACGTCCGTTCGGGACGGCTCGGCCATGTCTCTGCGAGACATGGCCAGGGTCAGACCCGGGTTTTTCGACCGACGTTGCCGCACGACGAGCCGGCCGAGCGGGTGCCGTGCTAGTCGGCGAGATCGAGCTTCTCCCCGTTCCCGACGCGGTCGGGCTGCTGGCCGAGTACGGAGACGCGTTCCCTCACGTTCCAGCCGAGGCTTGGGAGCCGTATCGGACGCTCTATCCGGAGCTCTTCGCCGGCGAGAGCTGGCGTGTGCCCTGCAAGTGCTACTTCGTCCGCGCCGGCGGCGTCACCGTGCTCGTCGACACGGGTGTGGGGCCGCCGGGGCTATGGGGCTGGACCGCGGAAGAGGAGGGCGAGTTGCCGGACGCGCTGACCCGACTCGGGATCGCCCGCGACGAGATAGATGTCGTCTTCCTGACGCACCTTCACATCGACCACGTCGGCTGGAACACCGATCTCGAGGGCTCCGTCTTCTTCTCCCGAGCCCGCTACGTCGCGCACCGCAACTCCGTCGCGTTTGCGAGCTCTCAGGCGGAGCGACCCCATGTGCGCCGGTGCATCGCGCCGCTCCTCGACCGTTTCGAGCAGATCGACGGAGCCGTGGAGATCGCGCCCAGGGTCACCGCGTTTGCCACGCCCGGCCACTTTCCGGGACACATGGCGCTTCGTCTTGCCTCGGAAGGCGCGGAGGCAGTGCTGCTCGCCGACGTGGCCGTGCATCCCGCTCTCCTCGAGGAGCCGGACTGGGTCTATGTCTCCGACTCCGATCCCGAGCAATGCGCGGTGACCCGCCGCTCTCTGCTCCCCGAGCTCGTCGATCGTGACGTCCTCGTCGCCTGCGGGCATTACCCAGGTAGCGGGATCGGGCGGGTGCTCGGGCGGGACGGTCGCGTCGTGTGGGAGGAGGCGTGACCCAGCCGCGTGTCGGGGTGGGATGCGTGGTCCGCCGGGGAAGCGAGCTCCTGCTCATCCGTCGACGCGGGGCGCACGGAGAAGGGACGTGGTCATCGCCCGGGGGAAACCTCGATTTCGGCGAGGAGCCGGCGGTCTGCGCGGCCCGCGAGTCGGAGGAGGAAACGGGTGTAGGGGTGGGTGTCCCCCGATTCGTGGGAGTGACGAACGACGTCTTCGAAGCCGATGGCAAGCACTACGTTACGCTCTGGTTCGAGACCGAGCACGTGCGCGGAGAAGCGTACGTCCGAGCCGAGAACGAGCTGTCCGAGGTCGCGTGGTTTCCGGAAGACGATCTTCCCGAACCGCTGTTCCTGCCGCTGCGAAATCTCCTCGACGGCCGGAGGATCGGATGAGCTGGCCGCGCGGCCAATCCTAGGATTCCCATTGCCGTCGGCGAAGACCGGACGCATGCACGAGCGATCCACGCCACCTCCCTCCGGGGGCACGGACACGCCGGAAGCGCTGCGCGTCCAGATCCTCGCGACCGAGCATTGGAGCCTGCTGGCGACGAGGAGCATGACGTACGGCGAGGTCTTCAGCCGGGCCAGCATCTTCTTGACCGTCGTGTCCGCAAGTGTCGTCGCATTGGCCCTTGTCGCCCAGGCGACCGATTTCGGCGACGGTTTCTACGTGTTTGCGCTTCTCGTCCTGCCTGTCGTTCTCTTCATCGGAGTGGCGACATATGTCCGGCTCATCGACACGCAGATCGAGGACGCCTGGCTGGTATTCGGCATGAATCGCCGCCGCCACGCGTACATCGAGATCGCGCCTGAGCTCGAGCCCTACTTCGTCGCCGGCCTCTACGACGATGAGCAAGGTCTGTTCGAAACGTACGGGCCGGGGGCGAACATCCGTCTCAGCCGCTTGCTCGCCAGCACGTCCGTGCTCGTGGGGATGATCGTCGCCGCTCTCGCCGGAGTGGTAGGCGGTCTCGTCGCGAAGGCTGTGGACTCAGGTTCGGTGGCGAGCGTCTTCGTCGGCGCAACGGTGACGGCGGTGATGGTCGTACTGCTCGTCCTCTCGAGCAGGCGCATCATCGAGCGCATACGCACCCTGCTGGCGCCCCGGTTCGCGCGGTCAGGCAAGGACGATCGGGGCCAGCGCGGACGGGACTCCGCCGCGGTATAGGCTCGCCGTGTGCGTTGGCCGCGGGATGACGCCAAGCTCGACGGCGTGCGCGCGCTCATGGGCGAGCGCGGCCTCGATGCGCTCGTCGTACGCGCGCCCGACAGCGTTCTGTATCTGACGAACTTCTGGGGGATGAAGGGCTATGACGTCTGTGTGTTCCCGCGCGAGGGCGACCCCGTCCTCATCTGCCTCGAGGCGAGCGAGGCGGACGCCGCGCGCATGGCCTGGACTTCGGATGTCCGGCTCTTCGCGGGCTACAACCCGTCGGACCCTCGGCCCCCGCTCGCGCGCGCGCTCGAGGTTGCAACGAGCGCGACGGTGGATTACGGAACGATCGGGCTGGAGCTGAGCCTCGGCACGCAAGCGGCCGATCGCATGGTGGGCGAGCCGACGACCTTCACCGCCGACTGGTTCATGGCTTTCGACGCCGCCGAGGACGCGACCCCGCTGCTCGCCGAAGCGCGATCGATCAAGACCGGTCAAGAGATCGAGCGCATGCGGCTTGCAAACGACATCGCCGCAGCAGCCATGGAGCACTGCAAGCTCGTCATCCAGCCCGACCTGACCGAGGCGCAGATCGCCGCCGAGTGGGAAGGCTTCGTCCACGGCAACGGCACCGGCTGGGAGGGGAAGGTCGACCTCGCGCTCGGCTTCTCGCTCGTGTGGTCCGGCCATGGCATCCAGACCTTCACCGCGACGACCTCACGACCCGTCGTCCAAGGAGAGCCGACGCTGTTCGAGATCTGGGTCTGCGCCGACGGCTACTGGTGCGACCACACCAAGAACCTCGTCGTCGGCGACCTGAGTCCGGGCTATCGCGAGCTCGAGCAGGGCCTCATGGGCGTGTACGAGGACGCGATCGACTTCGCGCGTCCAGGCGCGAGCCTCCCTGAGCTCGACCGCCGCATCCGCGCGGGGATCGGCGCGCTGGGTTTCCCCGGACAGCCGTCCCATCCGATCTGCCACGGAGTCGGCGCTCGCGCGCACGAGCCGCCCTATGCGCACCAGGCCGGTGGCGGCGAGATCCGCGAAGGGATGGTTCTTGCAATTGAGCCAGGATGCTATATCGAGGGAGGCGGAGGCCTCCGCGTCGAAGACAACTTCCTCATCACGCCAGACGGCGCCGAGAAGCTGTCGCCGTTCCCCGACGGCATCGTCACCACGGGTTAGTCGACGATGGCACCGCAGGTGAGGTTCAGGACGGCTCCCGTCATCGCGCCTGACTGATCCGACGCCGCGAACACCGCGGCACCCGCAACCTCGGCCAATCGGGGCAAACGACCGAGCAGGGTGTCGTCGATCAACGGTTGCACGGCGGCTTCCGGGACCTCGGGCGTCGTCTCGGGGGTGAAGTTCGGCCGTAGGCAAACGACCCGCACGCCTTCCGGCCCTACCTCACCGGCGAGGCTGCGTGTGAACGCTTCGATGGACGCGCAGGCGAGGTTGAACCCACCCATGCGATGCCGCGACTCGCGAGCCGCTGAGGACGAGAGCATGACGATGACCCCAGAGCCTTGCGCGGTCATACGCCGAGCAGCCGCGGTCGCGGTCACGAAGTGCGTGTGCGCGGCCTCTGTGATCGGAGCCAGGAAGTCCTTGACGGACATATCGACCAGCGGTGTCCCTTGTACGGCGGTGATGCCGACGGCGTTGAAGCTGACATCGATGCTTCCAGTCTTCTCCGTCATCTCGTCGAGGTGAGCCTCAACGGCCTTCTGGTCGAAGGCGTCGAGCTCCGCGGCTTCGGCCCTCCCGTCGGCGGCACGGATCTCCTTGACCGCTCCGTCGAGCTTCGAAAGGGTACGACCAGCGAGGAAGACCGTCGCCCCCTCGCGGGCAAAGGCGCGCGCGACGGCGCCGCCCATCGACCCACCTCCTCCGTAGACGACCGCGTTTCTGTGCTTCAACAGCATCTCGATCCTCCCTCGTCGGGTTTGCTCTCGTCTTCTGTCTTACCCAGACCGAGGTCACGCTGAAGCCAGACCCGTGGAGAGGATGCGATAGTCACGCTGTGACGCTCGACCGCTCGAAGCTCTGGACCGGCGACCTGAACGCGAAGGCGCTCGAGCCGCAGCCGCGCGTCACCGTCGGGCTCTACGACACCACGCTTCGCGACGGCGAGCAGACCGTGGGCGTCGTGTTTTCTCCCGAGGACAAGCTCGAGATCGCGCGCGCGCTGGATCGGGCGGGCATAGACCGGATCGAGGCAGGCTTTCCACGGGTTTCCGAAGACGACTCGCGGGCGATCTCCCTCATCCTCGGGTCCGGTCTCGACGCCGAGATCTGGGGGTTCTCGCGAGCCGTACGCGCTGATGTCGAAGCGCTCGTCGAGCTCGGCCTCCAGGCATCGGTCATCGAGAGCCCGATCTCGGACGGGAAGCTCGCAGCGCTCGGCGTCTCGCGCGAGACGATGCTCGAGCGGATTCGCGCTGCGGTGTCGTTCGCCGTAGAGGAGGGCATTCGCGTGGCGTTCTTCGGTGTCGACTCGACCCGAGCTGACCTCGCGTTCGCGCGCGCAGCCTACGAGAGCGCGGTCGAGGCCGGGGCTGCCGAGATCGTCGTCGTGGACACGCTCGGGATCGCCACGCCTGAGGCGGCCGCCTATCTCGTGAACGACGTCGCGGAGCGGCTCGACTACGAGATCCCCGTACACTGGCACGGCCACGACGACTTCGGGCTCGCGACTGCGGCGGCGGTCGCGGCGGTGCAGGCGGGCGCGACCTGGGTGCACGGGACGGTGAACGGGATGGGCGAGCGCGCGGGCAACGCCGACCTCGTCGAGGTCGCCCTGGCACTCGAGGCGCTGTACGAGATCCCGACGCGCCTCGATCTCGGGCAGGCGCGTGAGCTCGCGCGGCTCGTGCAGGAGCGCTCCGGAACGACGCACGCGCCTTGGAAGACAGCCACCGGTGACAACCTCTTCACGCGCGAGTCCGGCGCTGTCGCGTCGCAGTTCCACGACCCCCCCGCGATCGAGCCCTTCGCGTCCGAGGTCGTCGGGGCAACCCGCGGGATCGTGCTCGGGAAGAAGAGCGGCCTCGACTCGATTCGCATCAAGCTCGACGAGCTTGACCTCGAGTTTGCCGCGGAGCGGCACGCGGAGCTGCTGGAAGCGGTCAAGAAAGCCGGGACGAAGAAACGGGGGCTGGTCACCGATGGAGAGTTCCGACGGCTGGTGAACCGAAAGCGTGGACGAACGAGTATTGATTGACATCGGAGAAGCACGGGATACTCGAGGCCGACTAGAAGCGTGATCGAACGGGTCTGCATCGTCGGCGCCGGGGTCATCGGAAGCCTGTTCGCGGGGCATCTCGCGCACGTGTGCGAGGTCTCGGTCCTGACACGGCGGCGAGAGCATGCGGCCGCGCTGAACCGGGAAGGTCTCCGTGTGAACGGCAAGAGCGACCGCCATGTACGCATCCAGGCGTCGACCGATCCGAAAGCGCTACCTCCGCCCGACGTCGCGATCATCGCGACCAAGGCGACCGGTCTGCAGGGAGCGCTCGAGGCGCTCAGGGGCTCGTTCCCTGACGCGACCATGACCACCGTCCTGAACGGTCTCGGCGCGGAGGAAATCGTGCGCGAGCACGGGACCTGGCCGATCGTCTCCGCGGTCACGTTCATGAGCGGCACGCGCCACTCGGACACGCACGTCGAGTACATCCTCGACACGGAGACCTGGCTCGGCCCGTACGAGGCGACACCGTTCGAGCGCGTGCAGGAGATCACCGACACGATCGTCGCCTCGGGCCTCCGCGCCGAGGCGCTGCCCGACCTGCGCCCCGCCCAGTGGTCGAAGCTCATTTTCAACGCGGCGGTCAACCCGGTCGCCGCGCTGACCGGTCTCCCGCATGATCCGCACTTCGCCGCGGCAAACGCGCCGACCGATCTGGGTCATCTCGTGCACGGGCTCGTCGACGAGGGCAAGGCGGTCGCGGCGGCGGCGGGGATCGAGCTGCACGACGATCCCTGGGAGATGAACGTGCTCGCGACGCAGCGTGGCTCGGCGCACTACCCGTCGATGTTGGAGGATGTCGACGCACACAGGCAAACGGAGATCGAGCTCATCACCGGCTCGCTCGTCCGCGAGGCGGAGCGGCACGGCGTGCCGGTGCCGCTGCACACGATGCTGTACCGGTTGATCAAAGCCAAGGAGGACTCGTGGCAACAGGACAGGAGGGCGTGATGATTCGAAAGCGCAAGGCGGTACTCGTGCTGGCACTCGTGGCGGTAGCGGCAACCGTCGTCGTCGCGGGGAGCACAGCCTCGCCGCAACAGGCGGGCACGGTCACGATCGGCTGGGCATTCGACGGCAGTGGCGCCATGGCTCCGTTCGACGGCCCTGCGCTCGCCACGGCGAGAGACCGCGTCAAGCAGGTCAATCGCGGGAGTGGCGTGAACCTGCGGATCACGACCTGCGATACGCAGGGCAACAAGCCGGCGACGGCCAAGTCCTGCGCGGCGCGGCTGCTCGGGCAGGGAGCCGACGTCATCTTCACGACCTGTGACGTCGACTTCGCCGCGCCGGTCGTGCAGGAGTCCATCAACGCGGGCAAGCTGACGATCGCGCCCTGCATCGGCACCGATCAGATGGGGCCGAAGCGCTTCGGGGCGAAGGGCAAGCTCGCATTCTCCTACGGGAACGTCGCGCAGGACGAGGGCTCCGCGATGGCCGAGTACGCGTGGAAGCGCGGCTGGCGCGATGCGGCACTCGCCACCGATACCGTCATCGTCTACTTCCGGAACGTCGTTCAGGCGTTCGAGGCACGGTGGCGCCAGCTCGGAGGGAACATCGTCGCCGAGGAGACGTACCAGTCCCTCGGAGGCAACCCTGCGTCCTGGCAGAACATCGCCACGCGTCTGAACAGGGAGGAAGCCGACGTCATCGTCACGTCGACTGCCGCAGCGTTCGGAGCGCAGGTTCCGATCCTGAACGGCCTGCGGACGCTCGGCAACAACACTCCGATGCTCAACTCGTGGGCCGGAGACGGGAACTACTGGTACACGCCGAACCCGAAGGTCACGAACTACTACTACGTCACCTTCGCCTCGGCGTTCGGGGATGACCCGGTCGCCGCTGTCAACGCTCTCGCGAAGCGGAGCAAGGCAGCGATCGCGAAGGGCGGGAGCACCGGCGGGTTCATCACGGGGCCGGCAGCGATCGACGGTCTGGTGACCGCGCTGAAGCGGACCGGCGGCTCGACGAACGGCGCTCGCCTCGCGGCTGAGATGGAGAAGTTCAAGAATGTGAACACTCTGTCCGGCAAGGTCAGCTTCTCGAAGAGCCTGCACACGGTCTTCGGCCGGCAGTACCGGGTGATCCGGGTGCAGAACAACGTTCCCAAGGTCGTTGGGACGATCAAGGCGAAGGTCGTTCCGAAGATCTGACGGCCTTGGCCGATTCGGCAAGCGAGAGGCGGCCCGGGACAGCGCTCCGGGCCGCCTCGATCTCGCGTGCCTTCGAGGGCGTGCAGGCCCTCAGTGATGTAACTCTCGAGCTGCATCGGCACGAGGTCGTGGGGCTGATCGGGCCGAACGGCGCCGGCAAGTCGACGCTCGTCAACATCGTCACCGGCTTCGACTCTCCGGACGAAGGCACAGTCGAGCTGGAGGGCCGCGACATCACGCGCTGGCGGCCGGATCGCCGTGGTCGGCAGGGGCTCGCCCGAACGTTCCAGCACTCCCGCTCATTTCGCGGGCTATCGGTGCGGGAAAACGTCGAGGTCTCGGCGCTCGGCGCTGGCCTCAGCCCGCGCGCTGCTCGCCGACGCGCCGAGGCGTTGCTCGAGCAGCTGCAGCTCACGCGGTATGCGAACGCTCCTGCTGGCGTGCTCGCGCACGGGGACGAGCGGCGGCTCGGTGTCGCGCGGGCGCTCGCGACTGAGCCGACGTTCGTCCTCATGGACGAGCCCGCTGCGGGTCTGCCCGAGGCGGAAGTGCCCGATTTCGCGGCCGTGATCCGGTCCGTGCGTGACGAGCATGACGCGGGTGTGCTCCTGATCGACCACAACATGGCGCTCGTGATGGACGTCTGCGACCGGATCCAGGTGTTGGACCACGGGGCGACGCTCGCGGAAGGGACACCGGTCGAGATCCGCGCCAACCTCGACGTCGCAGCCGCGTACCTGGGGGAGAGCGCCGTGCACGAGGAGAGCGCGTGAGCACGCCCGTGCTTCGGGTCGAGGGCATCTCGGTGGGCTACGGCGGAAACCCGGTCGTCCGCGATCTCTCGCTCGACGTCGGCGAGGGCGAGATCGTCGGGCTGATCGGCCCCAACGGCGCTGGCAAGTCCACCACACTGCACGCGCTCATGGGCCTCGTCCCGCTCCGAACCGGCGACGTCCGGTTCGACGGCCGATCGCTCCGCGGAAGAAGCCCGGAAAGGATCGCTCGCTCCGGAGTCGCGCTCGTCCCGGAGGGACGCCGTCTCTTTGGCGAGCTCAGCGTGGAGGAGAATCTGAGACTGGGACTGGCCGGGAGGCGCAAGAACGGCGCGGACAGTGATCCGCTCGGCGACGCCTACGCGCTCTTTCCGATCCTGGAGGAGTTCCGGACGAGGTCGGCAGGGGTGCTCTCGGGAGGCCAGCAGCAACAGCTCGCGATCGCCCGCGCGCTGGTCGCTGCGCCGAGCGTCCTCCTCCTCGACGAGCCCTCACTCGGGCTCGCGCCGACGGTCGTCGACCTCGTCTTCTCGACGCTGGCCACGATCCGCGACCAGGGGCTCGCGATTCTCCTCGTCGAGCAGCGCGCCCAGCGCACGGTCGCGCTCGCAGACCGGACGCATGTGCTCGCGAACGGCGAGCTTCGCCTGACCATGACTCCCAAGGACGCGGCCGATACCGACCGGATGGTCGCGGCGTACCTCTCGTGAGTTGTCTCCTTGCCAGCGGCCTCAGCGACTTCCTCGGCGATGCCGTCGACCTCCAGGTGCAGGTCGACGCGATCGGGCTAGGCGCGATCTTCGCGCTGATGGCCGTCGGCATCGGGCTCGTTTTCGGCGTGCTCCGGTTGGTGAACTTCGCCTACGGCCAGCTGATCATGGCCGGCGCGTTTGCGCTCGCGTTCGCCTCCGACCGGGGCTGGCCGGTTTGGGGGGGAATCGCACTCTGCTTTGTCGTCGTCATCGTGTTGTCGCTGGCGATGGAGCGCGCCGTCTTCCGTCCGCTGCGGACGCAGTCGCCGGCGGTGATGCTGATCGCGACCTTCGCTGTAGCGTTCCTGCTGCAGAGCATCGCTTTGCTCTGGTTCGGCCCACTCGGGAAGACCGCCGCTTCGCTTGCAGAGCTGAATCGACCGGTGACGATCGGCGAGGTCGATATCCGGAAGATCGCGATTGTCTCCATCGTGACCGCCGCCGTGTGCCTTGGATTGCTCATGGTGCTGCTCAACCGCACTTCGCTCGGCCTGCACATGCGAGCGGCGGCGATGGACTTTCAGACGGCGAGGCTCGTCGGTGTGCGCGCGAATCTCGTCAGCGCCGCGGCCGTGCTGATCGCGGGCGTCTTGGCCGCGATCGTGGCTGTCCTGCTGACCGTGCAGTTCCCGATCGTGACCCCGACCTTCGCGCTGCGGGAGACGATCATCGTGCTCGCGGGCGTCGTCGTCGGGGGGATGACGCGGCTCCTGCCGGCGACGCTCGGTGGCTTCGCGATCGGCTATGTGTCCGGGCTGCTCGGGGGCGCGCTGCCGACGGCGCAGAGCCAATACCTCCCGACGTTCGTGTTTGGTCTCGTGATCCTCGTCCTCCTCGTGCGGCCGGGAGGGCTTTTTCTGCGCGGCAGGGCGGCGGTGGAGCGCGTTTGAGAGCTGCGCGTGGAGCACTGGAGCTGGCGGCGCCCGTCGCGCTCGTGACAGGTGCGGCTCTGCTCGGCGCGCTCGTCTCACGCTCCACCGAGATCTACTTCATCAACGCGCTCGTCGCCGTGTCCATGGTCGTCGCGATCTACGTCTTCGTCGGCAACTCGGGCGTGCTCTCCTTCGGGCACATCAGCTTCGTCGCGGTGGGGGTCTGGACGGCGGGGGTGCTGTCTGTTCCAGAGCAGGAAAAGCCGGCGTTCATGCCCTATCTCTTCGACTTCCTCAGCGACACAACGGTCGGGAACATCCCGTCGCTTCTCGCCGCCGGCCTCGTCGCCGCCGCGTTCGCCCTGCTCGTCGGCTTGCCGTTGATGCGTCTTTCCGGGCTCGCAGCAGGCATCGCCACCTTCGCGGTGCTCGAGATCACAAACAACATCCTTCGCTACTACGAGAAGGTCGGACCAGGGTTGAATACGTTCTCCTCCGTGCCCGAGACGACTGATCTCCGTCAGGCTGCGATCGGCGCCCTCGTAGTCATCGTCGCCGCGTTCGCGTACCAGCGGAGCCGCTTCGGACGCCAACTCCGCGCCACGCGCGAGGATCCCGCCGCCGCGCGCGCGGTCGGGGTGTCCATCTATCGTCAGCGGCTCGGCGCCTTCGCGCTCTCCGGGTTTCTCGCCGGCCTCGCCGGCGGGCTGTACGTGCACTTCCTGCCGATCAACGTCGATGCCGTGTACCTCGATCTCACGTTCATCACGCTCGCGATGCTCGTCATCGGCGGGACGACGAGCCTCTGGGGCGCTGTGGTGGGGGCGCTAGCTGTCAGCGCGCTCGACTCCGTGCTCGCGAATGCGGAGAACGGCTTGGAGCTGCTCGGGCGCACACTCGAGGTTCCGGCGGGGACGAGGATCGTCGTCGTCAGCGCGCTGATGGCGCTCGTGCTCATCCTCAGGCCGAGTGGGCTGACGGGCGGGCGCGAGTTCTCGTTCGACCCGCTCCGGCGAAAGCTGCAAGCGTCGTGAAGGTGTGCGCCGTCGGCTGTGGCGCGGTCGGGTCGCTCTTCGCCGCGAACCTCGCGCAACTCGAGAATGTCGAGGTGTGGGCGTACGACCTCGATCGCGCGCATGTGGACGCGATCAACGCCAACGGGCTGCGGCTGATCGGGGCGGGAGACGTCTTGGGACCCGTTCGCGCGACGACCGACCCCTCGGAGCTGCCAGCCTGCGACTTCGGGATCGTGGCGACGAAAGCGATGCACACGGATGGCGCGGTGGCGGCGACTGCGCACGCGTTCGCCGACGGAGCCGTCGCCTCCGTGCAGAACGGCGTCGGCAACGAGGAAGTGATCGCGCGGCACGTCTCGCGCGTCATCCGTGGAACCACGTTTCCCGCGGGGAAAATTCTCTCGCCGGGAGTGGTGCAGTGGGACGTGAAGGGGGACACAACGCTCGGGCCGTTCGAGCCGAGCGCGGCCTCGGCCGCCGAGATCGAGCAGCTCGCGGACGCCTGCACCCGCGGGGGCATGCCGACGCAGGCAGTCGCCGACGCTCGGCCGGCGCAGTGGCGCAAGGTCGTCTTCAACGCGGCCACGAATCCGGTCGGCGCGCTGACCGGTCTCACACACGGTCGCGTGTGCGAGCGAGCAGATCTCCGTGCCCTGGTGAGCGCGCTCGTCGACGAGGGCAAGGCGGTCGCGGCGGCGCAGGGAATCACGCTCGATGCGGATCCGGAGGAGTTGATCGACCACGCCGCCCGTCCCGACGTCGCGTACGACCACAAAGCGAGCATGCTTCAGGACGTGGAGGCGCGAAGACGAACCGAGATCGACTACCTGAACGGTGGAATCGCGCGTTTCGGACGCGAGTTGGGCGTGCCGACTCCGCTGAACAACGCGCTGACGGCGCTCGTCAAGGCATTGGAGGACTCGTGGACCTAGAGCTCGAGCGTCGCTACACGAACGTGCGCGCAGCCATGGCCGAGCAGGACCTGGACGCGCTGGTCGTCGCCGGAAGCGAGTACTCCGGGTTCGAGGGCGCGGTGACGTACCTGTCGGGGTTCCAGATCGTCCATCGCTATGCGTACGTCGTGGTGCCAGCGGACGGCGAGCCCTTCGTGGTTTTCCCGAGCGAAGCGCGCTACGTTGGGGAGCACGGCGCCGCGCAGATCGAGCAGGTGTTCCACGACCGGCCGGGAGCGCACATGGCCGACCGCGCGCAGGGCGCCGGCTGGAGGCGCGTCGGCGTATACGGGCTCGAGTACGTGATGACCGTGCGTGACGAGCGCGCTCTCGAGTCGGCGGGTCTCGAGCTCGTCCCCTTCGACGTCGAGTTCGACCTCGCCCGCGCCGTGAAGAGCGACGCAGAGCTGGAGTCGGTGCGCGACTCCGTGCGCATCAACGAGCGCGGGTTCGAGATCTTCTTCGAGCACTACACGCCCGGAAAGTCAGCCGCCGAGGTGATGGCTAGAGCGGAGGAGTGGTTCATCGCCGAAGGCTGCGGGCGGCTGACTATGAACATGGTTCTCACCGGCACGGACTCCTACGCGCGGCCCGAGTTCAAGATCGCCCGCCGCGAGGAGATCCTGTCGAAGTTCTTGCTTCCGTCACTCGAGGTCGCAGGCCCGGGGATGCACTGGGTCGAGGTCTCGCGTGCGATCGCAGCCGAGGACGCAGAGCTCTCCGAGGACACGGAACGGATGCTCGAGGCGTACCTCGAATACGACGAGGCGGCGCGGAGCGCGATGCGCCCGGGGGCGACCTGTCACGACGTGCATCGAGCGGTCTCAGCCGGCTTCCTCGAGCGCGGCTACCACCTCGGTCACGTCACCGGGCACTCGATCGGGATGACCATGATCGAGTTTCCGAAGATCGGGGAGGGCGTCGAGACGGAGCTCGCGGAGAACATGGTCTTCTCGATGCACCCGCACGCGATCGCCGCGAGCGGGGAGGACTGCGTCTACATGCAGGAGACTTGGCTGGTGAC
Organism: Gaiellaceae bacterium; assembly: GCA_051002595.1. Lineage (GTDB taxonomy): Bacteria > Actinomycetota > Thermoleophilia > Gaiellales > Gaiellaceae > GMQP-bins7. The sequence goes on along the minus strand of JBPCMD010000067.1, from coordinate 27,129 downwards.
CGCCGAGGGCGGCGTTTCGCTTTCCACACTTCCGATGCAAGTCTTCCGCGCGTAGATGCTTGATCGGGAATTCACGGCGGGCCGGATGACGGCCACAACACGGCTCCGGATCGCCACCTCCCTCGCCGTCCAGGCTCACTAGCCTGCACGACGAGTGCGTGCGTCGCCCGGCTTGGTCGTGACCGCCCCCAGCTGCGCGCCAATTCCCGATCAATCATCTAGCTGGCTAGAATCTGGGCGTGAGCTGGCCGTGGCTCGTCGTGCTCGTCCTTGCGGCCGCACTCGTCGTCGCGGTCGAGTGGCCGCGCGTCGGCAGGCGGTTCGGCTCGGACGCGCGCCGTGAGCGGGAGCGAGCACGTCGCAAGAAGTCTTTCCGCGTCGTGACCGCCGTCGACGAGGAGAGCGACGAGTTCATCAAGAGCGTCCAGCGCGATCTCGACTCGCTGCCGACGATCGAGGAGCGCGACCGCAAGACGTAGCGCACGGTGACTCTGTCACGCTCGGCTGTAGGAGCCGGGCATGCCCGGCTCCTGCGACTACCGAATCGTGAAGGTCGCGGTGAACGTTCTGGTGTTCGGCAGGATACGCGAGACGTTCTCGGTGTTTTTGGTCTCCTGGTAGTCGGAGACGCGCAACCTCAGGCGATGCCCGCCGGGCGCGAGACCACCGGTGGGAATGCGAACGACGCCGCGGCGGAACGACGCCGATGTGCCTTCTCCATCCACGGATGCGCTGACGGATTCGCCGTAGACGCCCGAGCCTGCGTCCGTGGCGGCGATCCGTACGGGATCGCCGCGCCTCAGCATCCGCGTCCGTAGTCGCAGCGTCGGCGGCGTGACGTCGTTGATCCAGTAGCGGAACGTGAAGCGACCAGCGCCCGCTCGGGTCGCGCTGTCGAAGACGATCGCGTATTCGCCAGGTAGCGGCAAGAGCGCACCCGCCGCCAGAACCGGGCTGCGGAAGCCGTCGAGGTAGGGATTGTGGTGCACCGGCAGCCCGGCGTAGCCCGTGATCCGGTTCTCGTCCACTCCAGCCACGACGCGCGGCTCGATACGACTTCCCGGCGGATTCTGCGTGACGACGACGCCGAAGTTCGCGACCCGCCGAACGAGGCGGATGCGATAGACGGCCTCGGGCCCGCGCAGGAAGGTGTTCAGACCGACGCCACTCGGATTCTCTGGATAGCGGTAGCGGACGGCCCGCGCCGGCTTTCCGGCGGTCGTTCCACGATAGACGCCCGCTCGTCGGAGCAAGATCGGCTCGTGCCGTGCCAATCCGGGCACTGCGACTCGTCCCCAGAAGGGCACGCGCCGGACGTCCGGTCCGCGGCGGAGCTCGACGAAGCCGCTGAAGTCACCCTGTGCGCCCGCGGCGGCGGTCACGGCCTCATAGGGAAGCGACCCCGGAACCGTGACCGTTGCGGGGAGCACGAGACGTGCGCCCAGCGGGGTCTCTCGCCGGACCCACGCGACCTGCCAGCCGCCCGTCCCGCCGCCGGCGTCGGTGAGCGCGATCGCGCCCTCGCTCCGCCCGTTCCGGCCGAGCAGACCGAACGAGATTCCGGCGGGCGACGCGAACAGCAGCGGCCGATCGGCTCGTGCGAGCGCAACGACCCCGCCTCCCTGAAATTGCGGGGCGGCGAGGCTGTCCTCGCCGTTCGACGCGTCGGCTCCTGTCTGCACCAGCGCGGACTTGACCTGTGCGACCGTCCAGGCTGGATGCCGCTGCACGAGCAGCGCAGCCGCGCCGGCGATGTGCGGCGAGGCCATGCTCGTCCCCGAGAACGACGACCATCCGGCCGGGACGGACGAGAGGATGTCGACGCCCGGAGCGGCCACGTCCGGCTTCAGCCGGAGCGAGATCGTCGTCGGGCCGACCGAGGAGAATCCCGCGTGCGTGCCGCGCGACGTCGTTCCGTTCACCTCTACCGCGCCGACGGTAATCGCCCGCTCCGAGTTCGCGGGCGACGAGACCGAGCCGGCGCCCAGGTCGTTGAAGTCGTTTCCGGCCGCGACCGCCGAGACGACTCCGGCGGCGGCGGCGGCGTCGAGCGCCATGGCGACGACGTCGCGGCGCGGCTCGAGCTCCGGCTGGCCGATCGAGAGGTTGAGCACGTCCATCCCGTCCCGCACCGCGGCTTCGATGGCGGCCACGATCTCGGGCGCGTTTCCGTTCGGACTCAGACCCGAGTCCGTTCCGACGAGCGCCTTGTAGTTCCCTATGTGGGCGCGCGGCGCCACGCCCGACACGGTTCGACCCGATGCCTGTGTCCGAGCGTTCCCCGCAGCGATTCCGGCGACATGCGTGCCGTGCGAGGAGTTGTCGCCGTCGAAAGCGAGCCCTGCGTTCCTGTAGCGCGCTCCGGGCGGCGGGAAGGCGCGCGCGACGATCACCTTCGCGTTCGTGAATCGCTGCTGACCCCTCGGGAACCCGGCTGGCATCGTGTATCCCGCAGGGTCGAAGAACGCATGGCCCTGGTCGACTCCGGTGTCGATCACGCCGATCTTCACCCCCTGGCCGGCGGTCTCGAGACCCGCTCCCCAGAGGCCCGGCGCGCCGATCTGCTGCGGGCTCCGGTCGAGCTGCGGGACGTACTGCGCGGAGGCGAAGACGTCCCGAACTCCCGGGAGGCCGCGGAGCCGAGGCACATGAGCGCTCGGAAGGACGACGGCGAAGCCGTTCGCGACGAGCCGATACCGCCAGCGAACCCGCGCCTCCGGAAGCCGTCGCGCGAGCTCCCGCCGGAATGCGCGCTGCTCGTCCGCGATCCGGGCTTCTGTCCCGGGCGCATGTGCTAGCGCGGGAGCGGCCAGCGAGACCACGACCTCCGACCGGCTGTCCCCGTCTCCGCCCGGGGCAGCCTTGCAACAGTCTGTTACAAGGTCGTTCGACGCCGTCCGCTCGACTGTGCCTAGGGCGAGGATGGCGAGGACGAGCGCGAGAGCGGAGCCGAAGCGGGTCACCGAGGATTGAGACGAGCCGAGGCTAGAATCGGTAGGCCGCGCGGATGTGGCGGAATTGGTAGACGCGCACGGTTCAGGTCCGTGTGCCCGAAAGGGCGTGGAGGTTCAAGTCCTCTCATCCGCATGAGCTCGAGACAGGGCGTCAGGAAAGAGCCGCGAGGACCTCGTCCGCGTGCGTGTCGGGCTTGACGCGCCGCATCACCTTCGCGAGATTGCCGTCAGAGTCGATGACGAAGGTCGAGCGCTCGACGCCCATGTACGTCTTGCCGGCCATGCTCTTCTCGACCCAGACGCCATACGCCTCCGCGACGGAGTGATCCTCGTCTGCAAGGAGCGTGAACGGGAGTCCGTACTTCTCGCGAAACACCGCGTGCGATCCCTCGCTGTCCGGGCTCACGCCGAGAACGACCGCGCCGCGTTCCTCGAACTCGCCCCAGGCGTCTCGGATCCCGCGGGCCTGCGCGGTGCAACCGGGTGTGTCGTCCTTCGGATAAAAGTAGAGAACGACCGGTTTTCCGCGCAGTGACTCGAGTGAGACGTCTTCCCCGGAGTCGCTCGGGAGGCTGAAGGTAGGGGCTGATTGTCCTTCCTCGATCACGATTTTCTCCGCTGTAGGGTGCGCAAGATGGTAGCCGTGCATGTGATCCTGGCTGTCACGGTGCTCGTCGTCTGCATTGGGGCCGCGGCCTACGGGCTCATCGCGTACCGGCGCGGGAGTGCGGGAGTGACCGTGGCGCACGGGCTCGCGCTCGCGCAGACCGCTCTCATCGCGCAGGCGGCAGTCGGCCTGCTCCTGCTTTCCGACGGACGGCGCGCTCCGGACCGTTTGCACTATGCGTACGGGGCGTTCGCGCTAGGTGTTGCACTCTCGCCCTGGTTCTATGCGCCCGCCGAGGGGCCGAGGAGGCTCCTCTGGTTCGCCGGGACGACGCTGCTCGCCGGGGCGCTCGCCGTGCGAGCATTCACAACGGGTTGATGAGAGAGCGTTGATGAGAAAGCTCTGGGATCGCATTCCGCCCTTGGCCCGCGGCCTCGGGATCATCGCGCTGATCGCGATCGTGGTGGTCGTGCTCTCCCTCGAACCGGTTCTCGCGACGGTGGGCGGGCTGCTGCGGATCGCGTTCTTCTTGGCGATCGCGTTCTTCCTGTTCCTGCTCTGGCGCGAGCGGAGGGGGGACCTGGAGGCGTGGTCGGAGCGAAACCGCAAGGTGTTCTACGCCGCGATCATCCTCGCGGTCGTAGCGATCGGAATGGCGATTGGTCTCGGCGTCCCCGGCCGCGACGCGTTCGCTCTCATTCTCGTCCTTGCCGCGTGCGCGTACGTGGTTGTTCGAGTCTGGCGGCTCGAGCACCGCTACTGAATCGGGCGTCTCTACCGTTTGCCCGCGTGTACCTTCGCAAAGGCGCCGTTTTCGTCGCATGCGGCGGGGTCTCGGCCCGAGAGGCTCTACGGGAGCTGAAACGGCGGGCTCTGGCGAAGGGTCGGCGGGCCGGGGTTGACCGGGTGCACCAGACGTAGCGTGTAGCGGTACTGGCCGGGCCCGAGCCGCCTTGGGCCGAGGTCGATCTTCGCGAGCTCGCCGACCTCGAGGCGGCTGCGCTTCACGAGCTTCGTCGAGTGGGTCGAGGTTCGCTCAACCCGCAGGACGTAGGCGCAGTCGAGATCGCACGTGAGGCTGGCGCGAAAGATCCCGCGTTTGGCAGCGATTCGTGTCCCGAAGCGCAGGAGACTCGGGCGGACGGTGAGCTCGACGCCCGGGCAGCGAACGATCGAGCCGCCGGTCGAGCGGTCGAGCGCCTCTGTCACGCGCGGCAGGCTGCTCTTCGCGGTGCCGTCGACGTAGTGGACACCGGACTGCCAGCCCGCGCGCGCCTTTTCGTCGCGAGAGAGGAAGAGCAGCATCCCCTCGACGGTCGGCTGGCAGAACGAGAGGGCGAGCGCCTGCTCGTAGTACGCGGCCTGGGTGGCCTCGTCGACGGGCCGCGTCACAGCCGGCTCGTCGCCGGTGTAGAGCGCTGCCTTTCCCTCCGGGATCTGCGACTCGACCCCGAACTCCGCGTACAGGACCGGAAGCTTCGAGCCGATCTGCGCGGTGCCGTCGAACGCCTGTCCGAGGAGCGACACGAGCTTGCCGTAGTCGGCGATCCCGATCGTCGTCGTATTGGGATGGGCGGTCGTCGGAGGCTGGCTTGAGTTGTCCGGGTACGGGTGGATGGAGAGGGCGTCCATGGCCGGCCGGTCGCGCCCGCTCGCGCGGTAGGCGACTCCCAGCTCCTGGATGAACTTGGTCGGGGAGTGCGTGGGGCGCGACCCGCCCGCCCGGTCGCCACCCCGAGGCGAGAGCGCGCCGCCGTAGACCCGCACGTCAGGCGAGACGGCCTTCAGCGCGTCGTAGGTTCGAATGAGCAGCGCGAGATACGCGGCCGGCGCGGCGCTCGTCCCGTCGAGCTCGAACTGCGGCAGCCAGAACCGGTTCAGATTCGGCTCGTTCCCGACGACGACGTGACGCACGCTGGGCACCGCTCGCGCGAGAGCAGCCGCGTTCGCCGCGAAGTCGCTGCGCGCCTCGTCCGTCAGTGGAGTCGTCCGGGAGCCGGGATGCATGACCGTCACGTAGACGCGCACGCCGTTTCGGGAAGCGGCTTCGGCGACGTTCTCGAGGACAACGAGCTCGGCCTCCGAAGGTCTCGTCTGACCCGGCTGCCAGAAGCTCGTAACGCGCACCGCCCGGAAGCCCGCCACCCGGAAGAGCGCCATCCGCGCCTCCGCTTCGACGGGCGAGGAAAGCCGCACGTCGTCCTCGACAGCTCCCACGATCAGACCCGGCCCAGCCTCGGCGACAGCGGGCGCCGCAAGCGCGATAAGCGTCCCGAGGGCCGTCAGGAGGAATCGACGCATGGGGATACGCTAGCGACGGAATGCGTGAAAATCTTGAAGGAACGCTTGCCGGGCTCCCGCGAAAGCCGGGCGTCTACGTTTTTCGCGACGAGCAGGGCGACGCGCTGTACGTCGGCAAGGCGAAGTCCTTGCGTCCGCGTGTGCGCAGCTACTTCCAGCGCAGCGACGGTCGCGCGGCGATCGCGAAGCTCGCGGGCCGGATCGCAGACGTCGAGGTCATCGTCACCCGAAACGAGGCGGAGGCGCTCCACCTCGAGCAGAACCTGGTCAAGCGCTACCGGCCGCCCTTCAACATTCGCCTGCGAGACGACAAATCGTTCCCGTACATCGCGGTCACCCTCGCCGACGAGTTCCCGCGGGTCATGTTCACGCGGGAGCGGCATCGGCGAGGCACGGTGTACTTCGGGCCGTACGCCAATGCGAAGAAGGTACGCGAGACGCTGGACGTCCTGAACCGCGTCTTCAAGTTCAGGCCCTGCGAGGGCCCGCGTCCCGGCCGCCACTCTGGCATCCCCTGCCTCGATTTCCACATCGATCGCTGTTTCGCGCCATGTGTCAAGGAGATCTCCGCCGAGGACTACAGCGAGATCATCGAAGGGGTTATCGGGTTTCTCTCCGGGGATACGGCGCCGATCCAGCGCGAGCTCGAGGCGCGCATGGAGGACGCGGCTCGAGACGAGCGCTTCGAGGAGGCCGCCCGGCACCGAAACCGTCTGTTCGCGATCAGACATCTCGCCGAGCGGCAGGCGGCGGACAAGCGCGCGGTAGGAACGGTGGACGTGATCGGGCTCGCCGTCGAGGGCGACCGCGCCGCTGTGCAGGTGTTTCCTCTCCGGGACGGGAGGATGATCGACCGCTACGCCTTTCACCTGGAGAACGTCGTGGAGGAGGACGAGCTATCGGTGCTCGAGGCCTTCGTGGTCGAGTACTACGGCGCGACCCCCAGCATCCCGCCGCAGGTGCTGGTTCCGGCCGGGACGCAGGGAACCGAGGCGATCGCGGAGTTCCTCTCGGAGCGGCGCGGGTCGCGCGTCGAGGTACGGGCGCCGTCACGTGGAGAGAAGCGCCGCCTGGTCGAGCTCGCAACCGAGAATGCGCGCGTCGCGCTCGAAGCGGACTCTGCGACCCGCGAGGCCGAGCGGCTGCGCCGCGTGACCGCGCTCGAGCAGCTTCGGGAGTGCCTGAACCTCGAGAGCCTGCCGCTCCGAATCGAGTGCTTCGACGTCTCGAACATTCAGGGAGAGTCGATCGTGGCGTCCATGGTCGTCTTCGTCGACGGCCGCTCGAAGAACGCCCACTACCGGACCTTCGCGATGCGGGGACTCGACGGGCAGGACGATGTCGGCGCCATCCGCGAGGTGATCTCCCGCCGCTTCGCCCGGGTGCGTGACGGCGAGCCGGACGAGAGCTTCTCGCGGACGCCGAACCTCGTCGTCGTCGACGGAGGCCGCGGCCAGCTGGCGGCGGCGCTCGCGGCGATGGAGGAGCTCGACCTTCCGCGCGTGGCCGTGATCTCGCTCGCCAAGCGGGAGGAGGAGGTGTTCGTCCCGGGCTTCGCGACGCCGATCCGGCTCGAGCGGCACAGCCCCGCGCTCCAGCTCCTGCAGCGAGCGCGCGACGAAGCGCACCGCGTCGCTCTCCGCTACCACCGTCAGAAGCGTGGCACGAGGTCGATGGAGACGATCTTCGAGGGCCTGCCGGGCGTCGGCCCGGCGCGGCGGCGCGCCATCCTCAGGCACCTTGGCTCGGTCGAGCGCTTCCTGGAGGCGTCGCAAGAAGAGCTCGAAGGCGTTCCGGGCTTGCCGCAGAAGACCGCGCGCACGCTCTACGCGCAGCTGCACAAGGCGGGACCCTCGTAGGACGCGGCTCGCCTCGCCCCTACGGCGACCGTGCGTCCTTCGCGCTCCTCAGCACGCCCCGGAAGTTGACCGTTCGCAGCGTGAGCGTGAGCGCCGTGAACCCGGCCACCACGTTCGTGGCCATCAGCAGCAGCCTCATCCCGACGCTGAACGCCAAGAGCTGTGCGCCAGGAACCGCGCCCCCGAACACGTAGAGCAGGAAGGCCTGCTCCGTCCCGAGGCCGCCCGGAGTGAGTGGAAGCAGCGTGGCGAGGCTCGACGACACCTGCACCAAGAGCACGTTCTGCGCCGACTGCGGGATATTGAAGGCGTCCAGCATGAACCAGACCGTGACGAGACGCAGGCTCCAGTCCGCCGCCTGCCAGATCGCCACCGAGGCGAAGTACGCGGGTGGGTCGCGCACGACCGAGAAGGCCTGCTTGACCCGCTCCCAGAAGTCGAGCACATGCCCGTGGATCCAGATGCCGAGAATCACGAGCGCGATCAGGATCGCCGCCAGGATGAGCTCTGCGGTCAGCGGATTGTCGAGCGCCCATGCGAAGTCGAAGCTGCGAAGACGGGGCAGCTCTCCGATGCCAGGCAGCTCGTCGAGCGTCACCGCTGCCAGAATGAGCAGCGTGGAGGCGGCCGCGATGTCGAAGATCGAGAGAACGAGCGTGCTCGAGATTACAGTCGTGTAGCTCGACTCCGGAATCGCGCGGTGGGCGAGGACTACCCGTACGGCGTCGCCTGCGCGAACCGGGATGATCGCGTTGATCCCGATGCCCGAGACGTACGCGCCGAGGATCGACTGTCGTGGAACCTCGCGGTCCGGGTAGGCCGCGACGAGGATGTTCCTCCACGCCTGGCTCGTGCACGTGAGCTTGGCGAGCTGACAGAGGATCGCGATGAACGCCGGCAGCGGGTCGATCGCCGTCAGTTGATCGAGGAAGGCCTCGATCCCGTCGAGGATCCGATCCACCGCGGTCTGCTAGCGCGACGTCTCGAGTTTGGCCGGAAGCGTCCTCCGACGCGTAGGGGCGGGGCTTGCCTCGCCCGTACGGTGTTTCGAGGGGGCGGGAAACCCCACTAGCTGCCGGGCCGGTCGCCGTCGGAGCCGAGGAAGGGGTACCGGTAGTCCGTGTCGGAGACGAAGGTCTCCTTGATCGTGCGCGGAGACACCCAGCGGATCAGGTTCCACATCGAGCCGGCCTTGTCGTTCGTCCCACTCGCGCGGGCGCCGCCGAACGGCTGCTGGCCGACGACCGCGCCCGTCGGCTTGTCGTTGACGTAGAAGTTGCCGGCGGCATAGCGAAGCGCGTCTTGCGCCTCGTCGATCGCCGACCGATCGGTCGCGAAGACCGCGCCGGTGAGCCCGTAGGGAGCGGTCTCGTCGACGAGCTCGAGCGTGTCCGCCCAGCGCTTCTCGTCGTAGACGTAGGTCGTGACAATGGGGCCGAAGAGCTCGTCACGTAGTAGGCGGAAGTCCTTATCGTCCGTCGCGATCACGGTCGGAGAGACGAAGAACCCCTCGGAGTCGTCCGTCTCCCCGCCGGCGACGATCTCCGCGCCCGCCGAGCGCGCCTCCTCGATCGCCTTCGCATGGGTCTTGAATGCGCCCGCGTCGATCACGGCGCCCATGAAGTTCTCGAAGTCGGAGACGTCGCCCATCTTGATCGAGCCCACATCCTCGACCAGCCGCTCTTTCACCTCGGGCCACAGGTTCGACGGGATGTACAAGCGCGAGGACGCCGAGCACTTCTGTCCCTGGTACTCGAACGAGCCACGGATCACTGCGGTCGCGACCGCCTCGGCGTCGGCGGAGGGGTGCGCGAGGATGAAGTCCTTGCCGCCGGTCTCGCCGACGATCCGCGGGTAGTTGCGGTAGGAGCCGATGTTCTTGCCCACCGTGTTCCACATGCCGTTGAACACGCCCGTGGATCCCGTGAAGTGGACCCCGGCAAGCTCGGGGCTGGCGAGAGCGGCGCTCCCGATCGCGGCGCCGGAGCCGTAGACGAGGTTGATGACGCCGTCCGGCAGGCCCGCTGCTTGGAGCAGGCGCATGAGGTAGTAGGCGGAGACCGACGCCGTCGAGGCCGGCTTCCAGACGACGGTGTTCCCCATCAGCGCCGGCGACGACGAGAGGTTGCCGCCGATCGCAGTGAAGTTGAAGGGGCTGACTGCGAGCACGAATCCCTCGAGCGGCCGGTACTCCATCCGGTTCCACGTCCCGGTCGGCGAGTAGGGCTGGTCGGAGTAGATGCGGACGAGGTACTCGACGTTGTAGCGCCAGAAGTCGATCAGCTCGCAGACCGCGTCGATCTCGGCCTGATGCGCGGTCTTCGACTGGTTGAGCATCGTTGCCGCGTTCAGTGTCTGGCGCCACGGCCCCGAGAGCAGCTCCGCGGCGCGAAGAAACACGGCCGCTCGCTCGTGCCAGGGCGTCCGCGACCAGTCCCCGTGCGCCGCACGCGCTGCGTCGATCGCTTGCTGCACATGCTCGGGGCCGCCCTTGCTTACGTCGGCTAGGACATGGCTCTTGCGGTGCGGCATGACGGCTTCGAAGGTGTCGTCGGTGGAGACGTCCTTGCCGCCGATGACCAAAGGGATCGAAAGGCGCTCGCCCTCCACCTCGCGGAGGCGGTTCTTCAGCTCCTCCCGTTCGGGAGACCCGGGCGCGTAGGACTTGCTGGGCTCGTTGACCGGCGGCGGAGGCGTGAAGATGCCGGGAGCGCTCATGTCAGGATTCTACGATCGGTGACGTGCGAGCGGAGTGGACGCGGTACGCGGCGCCCGGCTGGGGCGTAGGGGAGTTGTGGACCCGAGGTGACTACGTCCTGGTGCACGAGTTCCGGTTCGGCTCCGACACGCAGGCTGATGTCAGCAAGACCGATCGGTCGCAGCTCGTCGAGCGCTTGACGGCCTTCCTGGCTGGCGAAGACGCCGAGCTCGCGGACGTCCCGCTCGACCTCGACTGGACGACGCCGTTCCAGCGCGCGGTCGCACATGCTTTGCGCGAAATCCCGCGCGGCGAGGTCGTGAGCTACGGCGAGCTCGCGGCGCTCGCCGGCTACCCCGGCGCCGCACGCGCGGTCGGGAGCTTCTGTGCGACGAACCGCTTCATGTTCCTCATCCCCTGCCACCGGGTCGTAGGCGCGAGCGGGATCGGCGGCTACGGCTCCTCCGGCGTCGAAGTCAAGCGGCGCTTGCTCGCGCTCGAAGATGTGCGCCTGTGACGTCCGAGGACATCCGCGAGGAGCTTGCGCGAATCGCGCCCGCACGCGCGTGCGACCGGCTTGCCGAGCTGTCCGCGCTCTTCCACTCAGCCGGCAACCTGCACCTTCGCGGGAAAGGAATGTGGGCGCTCCACCTCGATCTCGCGAGTGGGGCTGCGGCGCGGCGCGCTTTCAGTCTCCTCCGCGATGTCGAGATCCGCTCCGAGATCCGCACCTACCGCCGCCGAGCATTCGACCGGGCGACCCGCTTCCAGCTCCACGTCGAGGGCTCCGACGAGGCGCTCCGCATCCTCGCGGCGGCGGGGGTTCTCGACCGGCGTGGACGTCCGCTCGGGCGCCCGCCGCGCCGGGTCGTCGCTCGCGCATGCTGCCGTTCGGCATACATCCGCGGCGCCTTCCTGGGCGGCGGGTCGCTTTCGGTTCATCGCTCCCCGCATCTCGAGCTACGTACCGCAGCGGTCGAGTCCGCCTCATTGCTCAGTGATCTCGCGGCGACATCGGACACGAAGTTGAGCGTCATCGAGCGACCGAAGTATGCGGCCGCGTACGCGAAGAGCTGGGACGCGATCGAGTCTGTGCTCGCGCTCGCAGGTGCCGCGGAGGCAGTCCTCGTCCTCGAGGAGCGCTCTGTCGTCGCGGCGACGAGCGGCCATGCGAACCGCCGGGCGAACGCCGATCACGCGAATCTCGTCCGTACGAGCAAGGCCGCGCGGCTCCAGCTCGAGGCCGTTCGGACGCTCCATGAGACAGGCAGGCTCGAACGACTCGAAGAGCCCTTGCGCGAGGTGGCCGAGCTTCGGCTCCGCCATCCGACGGAGTCGCTTCGCGAGCTCGCTGCCCGCACCGATCCAGCGACCAGCAGAGCGGCGGTGCACCGCCGTCTGCGTCGGCTCGAGGAGCTGGCGAGCGGCATTGGCGTGAACATGCCTCGTTAGACTCGACCACCAATCGGCCAGAAACGACACGGAGGAGAGCGCATGGGCATTCGCGTCGGCATCAACGGGTTCGGCCGCATCGGGCGGAACTTCTTCCGGGCACAGAACGAGCGCGACTCGGATCTCGAGATCGTCGCGCTGAACGATCTCGGGGACGCGAAGACGATGGCGCACCTGCTCCGCTACGACTCGAACCTCGGGCCGTTCCCCGGTGACGTCGAGCTCGCTGACGGTGTCCTCCGAGCGGCGGGCTCAGAGATGAAGATTCTCTCCGAGCGCGATCCCGCCGCTCTGCCCTGGAACGATCTCGGCGTCGATGTCGTCGTCGAGTCCACCGGAATTTTCACCGACCGGGAAGGCGCGCAGAAGCACTTGGACGCCGGCGCGAAGAAGGTCGTCATCTCCGCTCCCGCAACGGATCCGGACCTCACCGTCGTCCTCGGCGTCAATGACGACACCTACGATCCTGATTCGCACCACATCGTCTCGAACGCGTCGTGCACCACGAACTGTGTCGCGCCACTCGCGAAGGTGCTCCACTCACTCGGCGAGATCCAGAGCGGCTTCATGACCACGATCCACGCGTACACGAACGACCAGGTGATCCTCGACTTCCCACACAAGGATCTGCGGAGGGCACGCGCGGCCGCGATCAACCTGATCCCGACCTCTACCGGCGCGGCGAAGGCGATCGGGCTGGTTCTCCCGGAGCTGCAGGGAAAGGTGGATGGGATCTCGGTGCGGGCCCCGATCGCGACCGGGTCGCTCACGGATCTCGTCGTCACCCTCGGACGCGATACGAGCGTGGACGAGGTCAACGGCGCCTTCCGGGAAGCGGCAGGAAGCGGTCCGCTCGAAGGCCTCCTCTACTACGCCGACGATCCCCTTGTCTCGACCGACATCAACGGCAATCCGCACTCGTGCATCTTCGACAGCGAGCTGACGATGGTGCAGGGAAGCACGGTCAAGGTCTTCGGCTGGTACGACAACGAGTGGGGGTACTCGTGCCGCCTCGTCGACCTGATCGGGAAACTGCTTCCTTGAGGGACGCGCCGCGCTCCGTCCGCACCGCGGACGTCGCGGGCAAGCGCACTCTCGTCCGCTCCGACCTCAACGTCCCGCTCGAGGACGGGCGCGTCGCCGACGATACGCGTATCCAGGCGTCGCTTCTGACGCTCCGCCACCTGCTCGATTCGGGCGCAGCGGAGGTCGTCGTCTGCTCGCACCTCGGCCGGCCCGAGGGGGCCGATTCCGCGTTCGAGATCGCTCCGGTCGCCACGCGCCTGCGCGAGCTCCTCTCCGACGATCGCGTGCGCGTGCTCGAGAACACGCGCTTCGATCCCGGTGAGACGACGAACGATCCTGAAACGGCGAAGCGACTCGCGGAGGGACGCGACCTCTTCGTTCTGGACGCGTTCGGCTCTGCGCATCGCGCGCACGCCTCGACGGTCGGCGTCGCAGAGCTGCTCCCTGCGTATGCGGGGCTTCTGCTCGAGCAGGAGCTCGAGATGCTCGGCCGCCTCCTCGCCGACGTCGAGCGGCCCTTCGTTCTCGTCGCCGGCGGGGCCAAGGTCGACGACAAGCTGGGAGTGCTCGTGAGCCTGGGGCAGCGCGCGGACACGGTGCTCATCGGCGGAAAGATGGCCGAGGAGCTGCGCGACGAGAATCCGCTGCCATACGAGGCGGTTCTCCCCACGGATGTGGTGGCGGCGTCGGCGTTCGAGGAGGACGCCGAGACGAAGGTGACCGCGTTTGACGCGCTACCGGAGGGCTGGCTCGGCCTCGATATCGGTCCTGAGACACGCGAGCGGTTCGCGAAGAAGATCCGCGGCGCGCGCACGGTGTTCTGGAACGGGCCGACGGGCGTGTTCGAGTGGCCCAAGTTCGCCGAAGGCACGAAAGCTGTTGCCGAGGCGGTGGCCGAGGTGGAGGGCTACACCGTCGTCGGAGGCGGAGACTCGGTGCGTGCGCTACAGGAGCTCGGCCTCGCGGACGACGTCTCGTGGGTCTCGACCGGCGGCGGCGCCTCGCTCGAGCTCCTCGAGGGCAAGGAGCTCCCCGGCGTGGCGGCGATTCCTCGCGACTGAACCAGCGGCAGCGTGCTCACACCGTGGTCGCGGCTCTTCAGGCGCGTTGCGGAACGGTGATCCGAGGAGCGGGTTCAGCGGACGGCTGTTCACTTCCGTACAGCACGTCCGGATCAAGATCGGCGCCGTTTGGCCAGACGATCGTCTCGTTGTACTCGTCGACGCGAACCTCCTGGAACACCTCCGGATCACGGAGCGCTCGAAAGACGACTCCCTCGAGCAACGGCTCTATGTCGACGTCTCGAACCTCGCCGTCGGCAAACACGACTCGCACCATGTACGGATCCAGGGGGGTCACTGTTTGCACAGACGGAGCAATCACGGCAGCGGCTCGATTCGTTGGAGCGGGCGCATCTGCTCGGCCAGCTCCCAGTTCGTCGCGAGCTCGGATCGATGGAGCTCTGCCCATTCGCGAACGAGACGGGCAGCACGGGGCGGAAGCTTTCCGTAGAGGGGCTCACCAGTGGCGATTGCGGCACGCGCTCGATGCTCGCCAAAGAGCGCATGAAAGTGAGGGGGCGGATGATCCTTCGGAAACATCCTGATCACGATGCCATAGAACTCACTGATTGTGGGCACTGAGTTCCGACCCTAGTCCGGGCGTCGATGAGTCGCTAGATGTCCCGAAACGACAGGCCGAGGGTCAAGCGAGAGAGACGCCCGCGACGTTGCGGGCGAAGAAGTCGCGGATCATCCCAACCTGCCGCACACGCTCGTCGACGTTCAACGAGCCGTGGCCGGTCTCGAAGACATAGACCTCGTGCGGATGACCGCGCGCCTTCAGCTTCTCGACGTAGCGCATCGCCTGCCGGTACGGGCAACGGCTGTCGTTCCTGCCGATCACGAAGAGCACGGGCGCGCGAACATCGTCCGCGAAGTTGATCGGGTTGCGATCGCGCATGAGCTCGGGGACGTCCTTCGGCTCGGCGCCGCCCAGGAGGGCGCGGTCGTACGCCTGCAGGAGCGGAGAGAGCTCCTCGTACCCATCCTCGTAGTCGCCGACCGGAACTCCGGCCATCCCGCAGGCCCAGAGATCCGGATGCTTTCCGAGCTCCAGCAGCGTCACATAGCCGCCCCAGGAGTAACCGGCGATGACCGCGCGAGAGGGATCCGCGATGCCCCGGTCGACCAGATCCTGGAGACCGGCGTTCACATCCTCGAGCTCCGGCCCGCCGATGTTCCCGATCAGGGTGTCGCGCCACTCGCGCCCATACCCGATCGAGCCGCGATAGTTCACGAGCCCCACCGCGAACCCCGCGTCGACGTACGCCTGCACCTCGGGCTGCCAGCGGTCGAGGTCGAGCGAGGTCGGGCCGCCGTGGACGAACATGATCACGGGGGACGACCCGTTCGAGTCGTCGGGCGTGATGAAGAAGCCGTTCACCTGCTGCCCGTGCGGATTGACGAAGTTCCACGATTGGTAGGGACGCCCGGCCGGCGCCCGCTCTCCGTCCGGCGCAGTGACCTCGGCGCCTGTGTCGTCGAGGAGCAACCGTTGCCGATGCCCCTGCTCGTGGGTGAGCCAGACCCGTCCGTCGGGGCGGACGCGCGCCTTCAAGATCACGCCAGGCTCGGTCGGGAGCGGCTCGAGCTCGCCAGCCTCGACCTCATAGCGGAGGAGACGATCCCGGCCCTCGAAGCGGTTGACCAGAAGCAACGCCGAGGCATCGGGCCACCAGTCGTGGACGAAGACGGCTCCTTCGAGATCCACCGTCAGATCCTGTCGCTCGCCGGTCGCGAGATCCCAGAGCCCAGGCCGCTCCTCGCCGTCGCGCTCGTGCTCGAAGGCCAGCCGCTGATCGCCGGCAATCGGTGACCAGCACTTCGCCAGCAGAGTCATCCCCTCGTCGAGCTGCTCGCCGATGGTCGCGCCCGAACGGGGTTCGATCGCCTTGAGCGCCGAATGGATCAGATCGCCGTGCTCGGCGTGCTCCAGGCAGAGGAGCGATCCGTCCGCTGACAACGCACCCCGGAGGAACCCGCCCCCGTCGACGCTGCCGAGCCGTACCGACTCGGTCGAGCGGTAGACCTCGCGAGGACCGGCGCCCTCGAGCGAGATGTGCACGGCGAACCCGTCACGGTCGCTCACGCCGGCGACGACGACTCCGGGCGCCTGCGCCAGTCCCTCGCTCCATCCGTGCGGAATGCCTTCGAGGAACGCGCGGGTCTCACCTCCGCCGAACGGCTGTACGAGCCAGCGCCCGGACTCGTCGCCGCTCTCGTCCTGAAACCAGACGACGCCTTCCCCATCGAGGGTCGGCGTCCCGTCGATCACGCCCACCGAATGCTCGGTGACCTGCCGCCGTGTGCCGGTGGCTGCATCCCAGGCGTGGACCTGCCAGATCCCCGATTGATTTGTCGCGTAGACGACTCGATCGGGAGCGTGTGGAGACCACTCCGGCAGAAACGACACGGGCGCGCGAAAGCGCTGCTCCCAAGGCTCGACGCTCACCCGAACGAGGCTAACAGCCTCAGAACTCGTTTCACGATGAAGCCTTGAGCCGCCGGGCCGCGCTGGGCGGCGCGATGCGGCGTCCTCGGTCGCGCCCATATGTTCATATGGGCGCTCCCTGCGTCCTTGCCTCGCACCACCCAGCGCACCCCGTCGACGAAGCGTCAACGTGAAACGAGTTCTAAGATCGCCGCGATGCTCATCGCCGGCAACTGGAAGATGTTCAAGGGCGCGCATCAGGCGCGCCAGTTCGCGGCGCAGATCCGGCGCCTCGACGATCGCTCGCCTGAGGTCGACGTCGTCGTCTGCCCTCCATTCGTGTCGCTCGAGACGACCATCCAGGGACTCGGCGAGGGAAGCAACGTCAGCGTCTATGCGCAGAACGTGCACTGGGAGCTCGAGGGCGCCTACACGGGCGAGGTCTCGGCGCCAATGCTGCTCGAGCTCGGGGTACGAGGGGCGCTAGTGGGCCATTCTGAGCGGCGGCAGCACTTCGGCGAGACCGACGACGGCGTCCGCCAGCGAGCAGAGTCTGCGCTCGAAGCGGGCCTTGCCGTGATCGCATGTGTCGGGGAGACCGAGGCCGAGCGCGAGGCCGAGGAGACCGAGGCCGTGCTCGAGCGCCAGGTCTCGACCCTGCCCGAGCACGAACGGCTCGTGATCGCCTACGAGCCCGTATGGGCGATTGGCACCGGGCGCACGGCGACCCCCGAGATCGTGCAGCGAGCGCACGCGTACATCAAGTCCCTGCATTCCACGCGAGTGCTGTACGGAGGATCGGTGAACGCGGAGAACGCCCGCGTGCTGCTGTCCCAGAACGACGTGGACGGGGCGCTCGTCGGCGGCGCGTCGCTAGACGTGCAGTCGTTCGAGGCGATCTGCCGCGCGGCAGCCGAAGTCGCCGGCGAGTGAGCGATCTCGTCGCGCTCGTCATCCTGGACGGGTGGGGGCTTGCCCCGCCAAGCCCTGGGAACGCCGTCGAGCTGGCGAATACTCCAGTCTTCGACGCCCTTTGGAACCGGTATCCACACACGATCTTGCAGGCATCCGGCCCGGCGGTCGGGTTGCCCCCAGGACAGATGGGCAACTCGGAGGTGGGACACCTGACAATCGGCTCGGGACGCGTGCTCTTCCAGGACCTGATGCGCGTGAATGTCGCGATCCAGGATCGCTCGTTTTTCGCGAACGACGCGCTGCGGGGCGCCTTTGGCAGGGCGCACGAGCGCGGCGGGCAGGTCCACCTGCTCGGCCTCGTCTCCTACGGGGGCGTCCACTCGCACATCGACCATTTGCGTGCTCTGATCAAGCTGGCCGCGAGCGAGGAGATGAGCCGGAACACCTGGATTCACGCATTCACCGACGGGCGCGACGTCTCGCCGCACTCTGCCGCTAGCGATCTCGCCGAGCTGCCCCGCGAGCGGATCTCGACGGTCTCGGGCCGCTACTACGCCATGGACCGAGACAGTCGCTGGGAGCGCACCGACCGTGCCTATCTCGCGATCTGCGCCGGAGAGGGTGAACTCGCCGACGATCCGATCGACGCGATCGAGGCGAGCCAGGCGCGCGGGGTGACGGACGAGTTCGTCGACCCCGTGGTTCTGACCGGACGGCCGCGACTCGACCCCGCGAAGGATTCGGCGATCTTCTTCAACTTCCGGCCGGACCGCGCGCGTCAGCTCTCGCAGCGGCTACTCGAATCCGGCGTCGACCTGACGACGATGACGCGCTATCGCGCCGACTTTCCGTGCCCGGCGGCGTTCGGCGAGCAGGTCGTCGAAGACACGCTCGCAGAGGTCCTCTCGCGAAACGGCCTTCGCCAGCTTCACGCCGCCGAGACCGAGAAGTACGCGCATGTGACGTACTTCTTCAACGGCGGCGAGGAGCGCGAGTGGGAGGGAGAGACGCGGATTCTCGTGCCCTCACCTCGCGACGTCCCGAGCTACGACCTCGCGCCGGAGATGTCCGCAGACGAGGTTGCTACACGGTTCTGCTCCGAGATCGGAGACGGCTACCGGTTCGCGGTCGTGAACTTCGCCAACCCGGACATGGTCGGGCATACCGGCTCGATTCCAGCCGTCGTCCGAGCGGTGGAAGAGACCGATCGCTGCTTGGGGAAGGTCCTCTCTTGCGTGGTGGAGGCAGGCGGCAGATGTTTGATTACGGCGGATCACGGAAATGCTGAGGTAATGCTCGAGCCCGACGGCGTTAGCCCGCATACGGCGCACACGACGAATCCGGTGCCGCTTATCCTCACTGACAATCGGTTTGCGCTGTCCGACGATGGCGAGCTTTCGGACCTGGCGCCGACAATCCTCGCTTTGCTCGGCATTTCCATTCCGGCCGACATGGCCAAAACGTCCCTCGCAACGAGCCTGTAAAGGCCCACGCACAAACCCCTTACACGACGCGCTCTATAATCGTCCCGACTACATGTCGCTCCCACAACCAGACCCCGGAGTCCTGCGCAAGGCGCAGCGCGGCGATGAGCGTGCCTTCGCGATCATCGTTCGGACCTACGAGCAGCCTGTCTTCAACTATATCGTCCGACTCACGGATGACAGGAATCTCGCCGAGGATCTCACGCAAGAAGTGTTCTTGCGTGTTTTTCAGGGTATCTCCGGCTTCTCGCTTCGCTCGCGCTTCACGACCTGGCTCTTTCAGGTGACGAAGAACCGGGTTCTCGACGAACTCCGTGCGCTGGAGCGGCGCCCAAAGGCGGTCGTCCAGCTCGAGGACATTCCTCCCCTCGAGGTCGTGGACGCCCCAGCCGAGCGCGCCGAGACGATCGACGCTCTCTGGCGGTCGGTGGAGCGGCTGAATCCCGATCTGAAGATGGCGCTCCTGCTGCGCGACGTCGTCGGTCTCTCGTACACGGAGATCGCGGAGTCGCTGGAGGTCACGCTGGCGACCGTGAAGTGGCGGATCTACAAGGCGCGCGAGGAAGTGCAGCTCGCGCTGCACCGAGACGGGGTGGTGGTGCCCGTCCGTTCCGCCCCGTCCGCGAAGGCCGCCGAGCTCGTGTAATTGCGCAAGCCGGTGTCCGCTAGCGCGGATGCCGGTCGCGCGAAACCAAGACCCCCTATGTCGAGGCGGGATTGGAAGTCTCGGGTGTGAAGTCGGCTGCTGGACACACTCGTTGTCCGCAATTCCGACCTGCGCAAGATCCCTGAAGGCGGCCGCTGTCGTGGCCGCGGCGGTCCACTCGCGCGTCTGTTCACCTGGCAGCCGCCTACGATGGCGGCGTGGCCATCACCGATCCTGTCGCGCGCCTCGCCGACGCCCTGACCGAGTTCGCTGGCGCGCCCGTCTCGCTCGAGCGTCCGGGCGACGCCGACCACGGCGACTACGCGACGAACGTCGCGCTGAGGCTCGCGCCCACCCTAGGGCGACCGCCGCGCGACATCGCGGCGGAGCTCGCAGGCGAGTCGCTCCGGCGAGATCTCGTGGAGAGCGCGGAACCGGCGGGGCCGGGATTTCTCAACCTGCGCGTCTCCGACAGCTGGCTGGTGGCGGCATTGAATGAGATCCTGGCGGCGGGCGAATCATTCGGTGCGGGCACAGCCGATGATTCGGAGCGAATTCAGGTCGAGATGGTGTCCGCCAACCCGACGGGCCCGCTGACGGTCGCCCACGGGCGCAACGCGGCCTACGGCGATTCCGTCGCACGGCTGCTCGCGTTCGCCGGCCACGAGGTCGAGCGCGAGTACTACTACAACAACGCGGGGACGCAGATGGAGCGCTTCTACGCCTCGATCGAGGCGATCCGGCGCGGAGAGGAGCCCCCGGAGGACGGCTACCGGGGCGAGTACATCGCCGAGTTCGCGAGTCGGCCCGGCGATCCCGTGCCGCCGATGCTGGCTCGAATCGAGTCGACGCTCGAGCGCTTCCGTGTCCACTTCGACAGCTGGGCGTTGCAGAGCGACGTGGAGACGGAGATCTCCGCGGCGATCGCGCTCCTCGACACCTACGAAGCCGACGACGCCGTTTGGGCGAGAACGAGCGCCCACGGCGATGACAAGGATCGCGTGCTCATCCGCTCGGACGGGATTCCGGGCTACTTCGCGGCCGACGCCGCCTATGTCCGCCGCAAGTACGCCAAAGGCTTCGACCGGCTGATCTACGTGCTGGGCGCCGACCACCACGGCTACGTCGGCCGTCTTCAGGCGCTCGCGGAGATGCTCGGCCACTCCCGAGAATCGCTCGAGGTGCTGATCTACCAGCTCGTCCATCTCGTCGAGAGCGGCGAGGCGCGGAAGATGTCGAAGCGGCGCGGTGACGTCGCCTTTCTCGACGATCTCTTGGACACGGTCGGGGTCGACGCCGCGCGCTGGTACCTCGTCTCGCGCGGGCACGACCAGACGATCGAGCTCGACGTCGACCTCGCGAAGCAGCGGACGCAGAAGAACCCGGTCTACTACGTGCAGTACGCCCACGCTCGCATCGCCGGGATCCTGCGCAAAGGAGCGGACGAGGGCGTCTCGGTCGAGCTCGAGGCCCCGGGCGGGGCACTCGCGCGCGAGGAGCGCGACCTCGTCAAGCGCTTGCTCGAGTTCCCGGCGCTAGCCGCGGAAGCCTCCGAACGGCGCGCCCCGCACTCGATCCCGACCTACGCGATCCGCGTCGCGGACGATTTCCACCGCTTCTACCACCAGCACCGCGTCCTCGACTCCGAGAACGAGAGGTTCCGGCTCGCGCTCTGCCTCGCGACCCAACAGCTGATCGCCCGGTGCCTCGATCTGATCGGGGTCGAAGCCCCAGACCGGATGTGACGCAGGTGATGACGCGGCCCCTTGTGACACAGTGTCACAAGGGCCTGTTCTCGTCGGAACGGCGTTAGCATGAGGGGGTGAACGACGTCGATCGGTCCATTCCCGACCGGAACCTCGCGCTCGAGCTCGTGCGCGTCACGGAGTCGGCCGCCACCTTTGCCGCGCGCTGGATCGGCCGGGGAGACAAGATCGCCGCCGATCAGGCGGCCGTCGACGCGATGCGGCTCATGCTCGACACCGTGTCCATGCGCGGAATAGTCGTGATAGGCGAAGGCGAGAAGGACGAAGCGCCGATGCTCTATAACGGCGAGGAGGTGGGAGACGGCAGCGGACCCGAGGTGGACGTCGCGGTCGACCCGCTCGAGGGCACGCGGCTGACAGCGCTTGGCATGCCGAATGCGATCTCGGTGATCGCCGTTGCCGAGCGCGGAGCGCTGTTCTTCCCGGGCGCCGCCCTGTACATGGACAAGATCGCAGTCGGGCCAGAGGCCGCAGACGCGATCGACATCGACGCGACTCCGACGGAGAACCTCGAGCGCGTAGCGGAGGCGAAGCACGTCGCGGTCAACGACCTCACCGTCGTCGTCCTCGAGCGCGAGCGCCACGACGACCTCATCGCCGAGCTGCGCGAGGCCGGCGCGCGCGTGAACCTCATTCGCGACGGAGACGTCGCGCCCGCGATCGCCGCTGCGCAACAGGGAACCGGGGTCGATCTCCTGATGGGAATCGGCGGGACGCCCGAAGGCGTGATCTCCGCCGCCGCGATCAAGACCCTTGGCGGCGCGATGCAGGGCAAGCTCTGGCCGCGAAACGACGAGGAGCGGCAGCGACTCGTCGACGACGGGTTCGAGATCGACCGCGTGTTGACCGCGGACGATCTCGTGCAGGGGGAAGACGTCTTCATCGCGGCCACCGGCGTCACGAGCGGCGCGCTCCTGCGCGGAGTCCGCGTCGTCGGCGACCACATCGAGACCGAGTCGATCGTGATGCGCTCCCGCTCGGGCACCGTTCGCCGCATCACGGCCACGCACCCTCTGACCAAGATGCAGAGCCTGATGAAAGGAGCCCGCTGATGGCGGCCACCGAGTTGCATGAGACCGCCCGCGCGATCGTCGCAGACCACAAGGGAATCCTCGCGGCCGACGAGAGCACGGGCACGATCAAGAAGCGTCTCGACTCGATCGACGTCGAGTCGACCGAGGAGAACCGGCGCTTCTATCGCCAGCTCCTCTTCACCGCGCCCGGGATCGAGGAGTCGATCGGCGGCGTGATCCTCTACGACGAGACGATCCGCCAGCGCGCGGAGGACGGCACGTCACTCGCCGAGGTGCTGGCCGCGAAGGGCGTGATCCCGGGAATCAAGGTCGACACCGGGGCGCACGATCATGCCGGCTACCCGGGCGAGAAGGTCACAGAGGGGCTCGACGGCCTTCGCGCCCGACTGGAGGAGTACCGCGAGCTCGGCGCCCGTTTCGCAAAGTGGCGCGCGGTGATCACCATCGGCGACGCCATCCCGACCGACGGGAACATTCGCGCGAACGCTCACGCGCTGGCCCGCTACGCGGCGCTCTGCCAGGAGGCCGGCATCGTCCCCATCGTCGAGCCCGAGGTACTGATGGACGCGGACAACACGCTCGAGGCGTGCTGGGAGGTCACGACCCGGACGTTGCACGAGACGTTCGACGCGCTGTACGAGGTTCCGCTCGACCTGCAAGGCCTGCTCCTGAAGCCGAATATGGTGATCTCGGGCAAGGGCTGCCCCCAGCAGGCGGGCGCGGAGCAGATCGCGCGAACGACCGTCGACTGCTTCCTCGGCGTGGTTCCGGCTGCGGTTCCCGGGATCGTGTTCCTGTCGGGAGGTCAGTCGGAGGTTCAGGCGACGGAGAACCTGAACGCGATCAACCAGATCGGCGGCCCGTGGGCGCTCTCCTACTCGTACGGCCGCGCGCTTCAAGCGTCGGCGCTCGAGGCCTGGGCGGGCGATCCGGCGAACGCGGACGCCGCGCAGGCGGTGTTCATCTACCGCGCGCGCATGAACTCGCTCGCCGCCCGAGGCGAGTGGAGCGCGGAGCTGGAGCAACCGGTCGCCGCCTGAAGCAGCTCGCGATGGCGACGTCGTGAAAGCTCGGGAAGCCCGGGGCACTTAGGTGGCGAGCCAGAAGATCCCTGCGACCACCAATCCCACGAGCATCCAGCTCGAGAGCAGGGTCGCGACCCAAAAACAGACCATCGCCGCAAATGGAACTTCGCGTGGGTACTCGACGCTCACTCCGTTACGGTTTCTCAGGACCGCCCGGTTTGACTGAGTGCTGGGGATGGGCAGGATTGTTCTCCTTGTATCGGACAGCACGTCGTTTCGAAGGGAGTCGAGAGGTTTGAAAGGCTCGCGTTCGGGCACGGTAGAGATAACCCTCTACCGAAGGAGATTTCCATGGCCACAGGAATGCAGGAGCCGCGCGAGCTGTTCATGCACGAGCTCGGCGACATCCTCTACGCGGAGCGAACGCTCGTGAAGGCGCTTCCGAAGTTGCAGCAGGAGGCCACCGACGATGAGCTCGCGTCCGGCTTCGAGGCGCATCTCGAGGAGACGAAGCAGCATGTTAAGAACGTCGAATCCGCGTTCGAGAAGCTCGGCGAGACGCCGAAGGCGGAGAAGTGCCCGGGCATCGACGGGATCAAGAAGGAGCACGATGAGTTCGTGGCCAACGAGTCGCCGTCCCAGGAAGTGCTCGACTCGTTCCTGACCGGCGCCGCGGCTCGCGCCGAGCATTACGAGATCGCCGCCTACGAGGGTCTCGTCACGATGGCCGAGGCGATGGGCGAGACGGACGTCGCGGAGTTGCTCGGCAAGAACCTCGACCAGGAAAAGAAGGCGCTTGCGAAGGTGCAGACGATCGGCAAGCGGCTCGCGAAGGCGGGCGCCAAGGAGAAGGCGACCGTCTAGTCAGTCACGCGCCGGCAGGACGAGCGCGATCGCTCACTCGTCCGGCCGGCGTTTGCGTTCAGATGCCCTGATCCTCGTCCTGCTCTGACGGCGGACGGTTCTCGCCACTACCCGGATCGACGTGGCCCGCGTCCTCCGCATCGCTCTGCCCGGCTCCGCCGTAGCCGCTCTCGTCGTCGCCGACGACCTGCTCGTCCGGCTCGGTGCCTTTCATGCCGGTAACACCTTGATCCTCGTCGACCGACCCGCGCTCCGTACCGTGCTCGTCTGACATTGCGCCCCCTCGCCGTAGATGAGCGGGTGCTCGCGTGGCACCCGTAGGAGCGGGTCAGTTTGGACTATCTCATGCGGCAGCGGGAACCAAGGCGCACGTCGGGGCGGCATTGCTCGAGCCGAGGCTACGATTGCGGCGATGAAGGGAATTGGCACTTTCGTGGCGATTCTCCTCGTGAGCCTCGGTGTGGCCACCTACTTCGTCACTCGCCCACCGAGTCGCGACTTGGATGCACAGGGAAGAGCCTGGGTTGAGCGCTACGAGAAGTGGACGGACACGACCCAGCGCAAGCTCGACCGCGCGGTGTTGGGTATGGACTTCTCGTCGAAGTCGAAGAACGCCCGCCTGGTCGAGCCGCTCCGCGACTGTGCGGTCTCCTTCGCCCAGATCGGCGAGCCCCCGGCCCTGCTGACACCTGTCCGAGACTCGGTCATGGATGCCTGCAGCCGCGCCGAGCGTGCGGTACGAGTCAACGAGCGGTTCGATGACTACAGCCTGGCGACGATCAATCTCAATCTGCGTCAGGCCGAGACAGGGCTGGTCCTGTCGCGGCAGAAGCTTGCCGTAGCGCTCGGTGAGTCGGGCTAGCGTCGCGGACTCTCCTGGTTCGGTGCTAATGGCGGTATGTACGACTGACGCTAGGTTTGCGGCATGAACAGCACACCGATTGTCCTTGTTCCCGGGTTCTGGCTCGGCGCGTGGGCGTGGGACGAGGTCGCCGCCGCCCTGCGTGCCGACGGGCACGACGTCACGGCGCTGACGCTGCCCGGTCTCGAGTCGACCGACGCTGACCGGTCCTCGATCACGCTCGCCGACCACGTCGACGCGATCTGCGAGGCGGTGACGGCGGCGGGGCCGCCCGTCGTGCTCGCCGTGCACAGCGGCGCCGGCGCCCCCGGCTATGCGGTCACCGACCGCATCCCGGAGCAGATTGCGGCGATGGTCTACGTCGACACCGGCCCGGCGAGGGGCGCGCTCGATCCCGACTTCGACGCCGTCGAGAAGCCGCTGTCCACGCGGGAGGAGCTCGCGGAGGAGGAAAATCTGGACGGGCTCACCGAGGAGCAGCTCGAGACATTCCGGCGGCGCGCCGTTCCCGAGCCGGGCGCCGCGCTGCGCGATGCCGCCGAGCTGACGAACCACGCGCGCCTCGACGTGCCGAGCACGGTCGTGTGCACCGGGTGCACCTCCGAGCAGTACAAAAGTGCCGTCAAAGGAGGGTTACGCGTTTGTCGCCGGCCTCGCCGAGCTGCGCGACGTGAGCTGGGTGGATCTACCGACGAGCCACTGGCCGATGTGGTCGCGCCCGCAGGAGCTCGCCGGGATCATCGGCGACATTGCGCAGGGAGCATCCCCGGTCTGACAGACCAACCGCGAGGGTCGCGTGCCGCCGCCTCGCCGCCTCGAAGGAACAGCAGGTTCTCACCGCGTTCGGTTACCAGCTCGTGACACCGCGAGATCTGGAACGGTCGGTTCGCAGGCTCCGTCGTGGGCTGAGGCGTGCGACCCAGCAGCACGGCGCGCCCTGAGCGCCGTTGGAGACGGGCTAGGAAGAAGACAAGACCATCTTTGCGAGCTTTTCTCTTAGCGGACGATGGGGCTCGAACCCACGACACCTGGCTTGGGAAGTGTGCCGGGGGTTCCTCTGGATGCCCCTCGGCTACCCGAACCCGCACGGTTGAGCCAAACCGTTCCTCTCGGTTCCTCGTCGTTTCGCGCCGTCGCGTGACACGGGCGTGACACGGAGTACGGGTTGCATGACTACGATCGGGCTGGCGTCGTGGCCGAGCGAACGTCATCCAGGGCATGGGCGATCGTTTCCCGGGCCTGGGGGCCGGCTAACTGTCGGGCCGCTCGAGCTGGTCGTCCGGGCTCCCACTCGACCGACGCGATCGAGAACTAGAGGTCTCGCGGCCTTCTCCTGCCGCCCGCCACTTGCCTAGAAGGCGCCGGTCTGCTCAGGTTCCGCTAGTGACCGAGCTACCCGAGAACCTCCGCTGTGCGGAGTGCGCCCGCAAGGTCGACGAGTTCACTGCCATCGCCGAGAGTGGGGCTTCTGGAGCGACGGCTGCGGCGAGCTTCTCCCCTTCTGCCCGGAATGCGCGAGACGCGAGTTCTCGCGCGACGTTCCTAGGTCCCCAGTTGCGCGACCTTGACGGGGAATGGCGCGTTCGTCGTGAGAGCGGGCTTTTGCCGCCGATGTTCGGCGTTCGCAAGGTCGTGGCGGGTGACCACGGCTGGACGACGCTGGGTCCGGTTCGTGCGGGGTTCGACGTCGTCGGAAATGAACTGCGCTATCGCGGAGCGTTGAGAGGATTCGTTGACGTGCTCGAGCGGGACGGGAACGAGTGGAGAGGCCGTGCGCTTCTCCGAGGACGCGAATACGGCCGCTTCCGTCTGATGCCGATCAGCGACGAATCCAACGAGATTCGCTGACACTCAACGTCACCCCTACGTGGGGATGACGCCGAGTTGCTGCATGAAGCTGAGCTGATCCATGCTCAACCAGTGCTCGACGATCCTGCCGTCGCGGACTCGCATGATGTCGACGTACTGAAGCGTGACCGTTCTGCCAGTCGCGGGGATCCCTGAAAAGTCACCGCTCTGGGTGCCGGTAAATGTCTTCTTCGTGACCACGCGATCACCCTCGGCGATCATGTCGTCGATCGTGAAGCGGGAGTCTGGAAACGCGTTGAGAAATCCCCAGAGATACATCTTCCCGCCCTCTCGGT
>JBPCMD010000066.1:0-7164 GCA_051002595.1 Gaiellaceae bacterium | reverse complement strand
AAGGCGGCCGTCTGCAGAGCGGCTGCGCCCTCGTCCCGGTTCGTCGGCGGTCACCCGCTCACGGGGTCTGAGACCCGGGGGCCCGAGCACGCCAGCGCGGGCCTGTTCGAAGGCGCCTCCTGGCTGCTGACCCCGGCCGCGGAAACCGACCCGGCCCGCTACCGGCTCGTCCACAGCTTCGTCACGCAGCTAGGCGCCACCCCGGTTGCGATCGACCCACTCGCGCACGACCGGCTCGTCGCGCTGACGAGCCATCTGCCCCATGCGCTCGCGAACGTGCTCGTCAACCAGGCGGCTTCGTCGCGGATCGACGGTCACGAACCCTTGTCACTCGCAGGTGGATCGTTGCGGGACATGACCCGCGTGGCCGGGGCAAACCCGCGGATCTGGGTGGACATCCTGCTCGAGAACGCCGAGCCGCTGTCCGAGGCGCTTGCCGAGCACCGACGTCGCATCGAGCAGCTCGAGCGCGCGCTTGCCGCCGGGGACGCGGGATTTCTCGCCCGCTGGGTCGGCGACGCTGCTCGCAATCGGCGCCGGATGCTCGAGCAAGCGTATCCCGACCCAGGTGCGCTCCAACGGATCCGCGTCCACGTTCCCGACCGACCGGGCGTTCTCGCCGGAATCACGCAGGCTCTCTCCGCAGAGCGCATCAACCTCGAAGACTTCGAGCTCCAGCATCTGTCGCCGGAACGCGGCGGGACGCTCACGCTCCTCGTTGCGGGCGAGCGCGAGGCACGCCGCGCCACCGAGCTCCTCGAGGCGCAGGGCTACGCCGCGCTGGTTTTCCCGGTTCTCGAGGACCCGTGAGATTCGAGCCTGTCGCGGCGCTGGTCGGCCACGTCGCGGTGCCGGGCGACAAGTCGATCTCGCACCGCGCCGCGCTCGTGGGTTCGCTCTGCGAGGGAGAGACGCGGATCGCCGGATTCGGGCGCTCCGCGGACACCGAGTCGACGCTCGCCGCCGTCCGGGCTCTCGGCGTTCGAGTTGACGAGCACGACGTCGACACCCTGACGGTGTACGGCGTAGGCCTGCGAGGGCTCGCAGCGCCGACCGCGTCCATCGAGTGCGGCAACGCAGGAACGCTGATGCGACTCCTTGCCGGTGTCGTCGCGGGACAAGCCGGGCGGTTCGAGCTCGTCGGCGATGAGTCGCTGTCGAGTCGCCCGATGGAGCGGGTGGCCGAGCCGCTCCGGCGCATGGGCGCCCGCGTCGAGACGCTCGACGGCCATGCGCCGGTCGTCGTCGAGGGCGGGTCGCTGCAGGCGATCGACTACGAGCTGCCGATGCCCTCGGCGCAGGTGAAGTCGGCGGTGCTCTTCGCCGGCCTCTTCGCCGAAGGCGAGACGACCGTCGTCGAGCCGCTGCCGACGAGGGATCACACCGAGCGCCTGCTCGAGCGGGCAGGAGCCGTTGTACGTCGCCGCCCGCAGAGCGTCACCATCCAGGGCGCCGAGCGGTTGTCGCTCGTGGATATCGAGATCCCCGGAGACTTTTCATCGGCAGCGGCGCTCCTCGTCGCCGCGGTGACGGTTCCGGGGTCCGATGTGACCGTCCATGGAGTGGGTCTCAACCCGCGGCGAATCGGTCTGCTGGACGTCCTCGAGCGCATGGGCGCGCGAGTCGCAATCTACAACCGGCGCCCGATCGGCGGGGAGCCCGCAGGGGACGTCCAGGTGCGCGCGTCGGAGCTCGTCGGCGCGACGGTGGCTCCTGCAGAGGTTCCGAGCCTCGTAGACGAGCTACCGCTGCTCGCCCTCGCCGCGTGCCATGCTCGAGGCGAGACCGTGGTCAGAGGCGCAGCCGAGCTACGGGTGAAGGAGTCGGACCGAATCGAAGCGGTGGTCGAGGAGCTGCGCCGGATCGGAGCGCGCATCCGCGCGACGCCCGACGGCTTCCGGATCCGGGGTGTCCCTGCCCGGCTCCGCGGCGGCGTCTTCGATTCGCGAGGCGATCACCGGCTGGCGATGCTCGGATCGGTGGCAGGTGTCTCCTCGCGCGAGGGCGTGCGACTCGAAGGATCGGAGGCCGTCGAGACGAGCTTTCCCGGCTTCTTCCGAGTCCTCGCTGAGCTGCGCACGGTATGAATCGCGCCATGATCGTGGCCATCGACGGTCCGGCCGGCTCGGGGAAGAGCACGGTGGCGCTCGAGCTCGCCCGCCGGCTCGGCTTCGTCCATCTGGACACCGGCGCGATGTATCGCGCGCTGACCTGGCTCGCTGCGAGAGATGACGTTGATCTCGAGGACGGCGTGGCGCTCGCTCGCCTCGCCCGCGAGAATCCCGTCTCGTTCGACGTACGAGGACGGGTGCAGATCGCCGGCGAGGAAGTCTCCGAAGGCATCCGCGCAGCTGACATCGACCGGCTCGTGCCGGTCGTCGCCCGACACCCGGCCGTGCGCGAGGTGATGCGCGAGAGACAGCGTTCGCTGGGCACGGTCGGAGACGCGGTGATCGAAGGACGTGACATCGGCTCGGTCGTCGTTCCGCACGCTGAGGTGAAGATCTTCCTGGTGGCTGATGTTGTCGAACGCGCTCGCCGCCGCTCTCTCGACCGGCCCGGTGTCGGCGCCGAGTCGTTGGTGACAGAGCTCCGACGGCGGGACGAGCGGGACGCAGTCAACACCCAGCCGGCCGACGACGCGGTGCTTCTCGACACCACCGATCTCACCGTCGACGAGGTCGTTCGTCGCATCGCCGAGCTGGTCGAGGCCCGACAGTGAACGGAACCGATGCCGTCTGGGCCGTGGGTCGCGCGACGATCGGCACCGCGGTGAGGCTCATCGCTCCGCTTCGGGTGTACGGCGCCGAGCGGGTGCCGGCGAGAGGCGGTCTCGTCGTGGCGGCGAATCACTTCAGCTGGCTCGACCCGCCGGTGCTCGGCGTAGCGAGCCCGCGCACGCTCTACTTCATGGCCAAGGTGGAGGCCCATCGCGTTCCGGGGCTCGGCCAGCTGATGCGGAGCTTCGGAGCGTTTCCCGTGCGTCGCGGCGAGTCCGACCGAGACGCAGTCCGGACGATGCGCCAGATCGTCAGCGACGGCCACGCACTCGGGATGTTCGCCGAGGGCACGCGGCAGCGCGACCTTCCCGGAGCAGTCCAGCCCGGCGCCGCGATGGTCGCCATCAACGAGTCTGCCCCGCTCATCCCGGCGGCCATCCACGGGAGCCAGCACTGGCGCGCGAACTTCGCGCCGGTCTCCGTCGCCTGGGGCGAGCCGATGACCTTCGAGGGGCTTCCGCGCGGAGGCAAGGGGTACAGGGAGGCGTCGACCGAGATCGAGCGCAAGCTCCACGAGCTGTGGCAGTGGCTCGTGGAGATCCAAGAGCTCGGCCGTCCCCGCGACGCCACCCCGCCCCGATGACGAGATCGCGACGCACTCCCTCCAGAGTCCGGGCTTCCCGCGACGAGCCGAGCTCGCTCGAGCCCGTCGAGATCGCGGGCACCGTCGCCATTGTCGGCTTCCCCAACGTCGGCAAGTCGACGCTCGTGAACAGGCTCACCGAGACCCGCGCCGCTGTCGTCCACGAGACGCCGGGGGTGACGCGAGACCGCAAGGAGCTGCTCTGCGAGTGGTCGGGGACGACCTTCAGGCTGATCGACACCGGCGGCGTCGACCGAGAGGACACAGGGCCGTTCGGGCCGCAGGTTGCGGCGCAGGCGCGGCAGGCGGTCGAGGAGGCCGACCTCGTGCTGTTCGTCGTCGACGCGAAGGTGGGCGTCACGCCGGGTGACGAGGAGCTGGCCGAGATCCTGCGCTCGTCCCGCCGCGACGTGCTCGTGATCGCGAACAAGCTCGACGATCCCCGCCGGGACGCAGAGGCGCTCGAATTCCACCGGCTTGGCCTCGGCGATCCGATTCCGCTCTCCGCGCTGCACGGCCACGGCACCGGCGACCTCCTGGACGACATCGTCGCGCGGCTTCCTGGAAAGGCAGAGCGCCCAGTCGGCGAGGAGGCGATCCGAGTGGCGATCCTCGGTCGCCCGAACGTGGGGAAGTCGTCGCTCCTGAACGCGCTGCTCGGACGTGAGCGGGTGATCGTGTCCGAGGTGCCCGGCACCACGCGGGACTCGATCGACACCGTGCTTCGCCGCGGCGAGACCACCTTCGTGCTCGTGGACACGGCCGGTCTCCGGCGAAAGCGCAAGCAGCGACAGGGAATCGAGTACTACTCCGAGCTTCGCGCGCTCGAGGCGGCGGAGCGCGCGGATGTCGCGCTCGTGCTCGTGGACGCGAGCGAGGGTGTCGTCGACCAAGACCTGTCCGTCGCGGACACGGCGCGCAAGGCCCAGTGCGCGACCGTCGTCGTCCTGTCGAAATGGGACGTGGGAGACGTGCGAATCGAGGACGTCCGGCCGCACCTCGCGAAGCGCCTGCGGCAGCGGCCCCCGATACTGGCCGTGTCCTCTGCCACGGGGCGAGGCCTCGAGCGGCTGCTGGATACCGTCGAGGACGTCTTCTCCCGCTATGCGGGGCGAATCCCGACCGCGGAGCTGAACCGCGCGCTGCAGGAGCTCCGCGAGGCGCGCCAGCCTCCGGGCCGCCACGGGCGCCGGCTCAATATCCTGTACGGGACGCAGGTGAGCTCACGCCCGCCCCGTTTCCGTGTCTTCGTGAACGACCGCCGGCTCGTGACGCGCGACTACGGGTTCTGGGTCGAGAACGAGCTCCGCCAACGCTTTAGGCTCGAGGGCGTGCCGGTCTCGATCGACTTCGTGACCTCCGAATGAGCCCACGCATGGAGCTTGACGAAACACCTTGTAACAGACTGTTGCAAGGTGTCGTTCGTCCGGCAAACCCGCATCGATCCGCACCGCCGAGAATCCTTGTAACAGACTGTTACAAGGCCGGGTTCGCGTGCGCGTAATCGTCGTCGGGGCGGGGTCGTGGGGCACGGCGTTCGCGTGTCTCTTGCGCGACCGCGGGCACGAGGTGACGCTGGCGGGCCGCGACCCGGAGCGGGTTGCCGTGATTCGAGAGAGTGGGCGAAACCCGCACTACGCCGAGGACGCCGATCTCGGCGGGATCGCAGCGGCGACGATCGGCGAGGCCCCGATCGAGAGCGCGGAGCTGGTCGTTGTCGCGATCCCCTCGAGCGTGTTCGGCGAGGTCGTTCCGGAGCTGCCGGGGGTCGCGCCCATCTTGATTCTCACCAAGGGCCTCGACCCGCGAACCGGCGAGCGGCTCTCGCGCCTCGTCAGCGACCGACCAGTCGCGGTTCTGTCGGGGCCGAATATCGCTAAGGAGATCGTGCGCGGTCTTCCCGCGGCGGCGGTCGTAGCGAGCGCTGACCTCGCGCTCGCGGTCCGGCTCCAGCTCGCCATCAACTCGCCGATCTTCCGCGTCTACGTGAACGAGGACATTGCCGGTGTCGAGCTGTGTGCCGCGGCCAAGAACGTGATCGCGCTCGCCGCCGGCGGCGCCGATGGTCTCCGCCTCGGCGACAACGCGAAGGCGGCGCTCGTCGCACGCGGGCTCGCCGAGATGGCGCGACTTGCAGAGGCCGCCGGCGCGCGCCCGGACACGTTCGCGGGCCTCGCGGGAATGGGCGACCTGATCGTCACGTGCTGGGCGCCGACGGGCCGAAACCGGCGCGCGGGAGAGCTGATCGCCCAGGGAGCGACGCCGGAGGAGGCCCGCTCCGAGATCGGCATGGTCGTCGAGGGGCTGACGACGGCGCCGGTGCTGCGCGATCTCTCGCACCGGCTCGGGATCGAGCTTCCGATCACCGAAGGCGTCTGCGCCGTCCTCGAGGGCGTCGAGCTCACGGACTTGGTGCAGCAGCTGATGCGTCGCGAGCCGACGACCGAATAGCAGTTGAACGCTCGACATAGCCAAGGGTGGTGCGGCCGCGAAGTGGACGCCTTCAGGGATCTTCGCGCGCCCGAAATCCGCGATCGCCGGACTTCGGGCTTGCGCCAAGCCAGCTAGTCGATGTCCGCCCGGCGGTAGCGCCAGGACGCCACCAGCCAGCCTGCGACTGCCACCGCCGGGAGAACCACGAACGCGACGGCGTCCGAGCCTGCCACCAGCGACACATCGACATCGGGCGCGGTGGCAAGGACGGAGCTCGCCCAGCCGACCACGGTGAACCGCGCCGAGCCCTCCGCAACGTGGGCGACGGCGTTCTCCCATAGGAGCACGAACGCGAGCCCCCACCAGATCGCGCGCCGAAACCAGAAGCCTGCCGCTACGAACAGGCCCGCGTACGCGAAGCTTGCGAGTGACCCTGCGAGAAGCGCGGGCAGCGTGACGTCGCCGGCGCCCGCCACGAGCGCGGTCGCCGCGACCGGCAGAGCGGCCAGCGGGACGACGACGCTGGCGGTCGCGAGCACCGCGGCGGCGGGAAGCTGCCAACGCGACACGGGTTTCAGCCACAGGTAGACGAGCAGCCGGTCGTCGACGAGATCGCCGATCGCCGACGTGCCGAGCCAGAGCGCCGCGAGCGGGATGACGAGCGCGAGCCCGTAGGAGGAGATCGCATCTCTGCGGCCGCCTGCCCCGGATCGGAGTCCCACCGCGAGAACACGCCGAGGACGACGGAGAGCCCGCCAAGCGCCGCGATGCCGAGGACGCGTGCGATCGTCAACTGCGTGCGCAGGAGCAGCCGGTACAGCGCGCTCAGGGAGACACGAGTACGCGGACCCGCAGCCAGCGATGTGTCGACAGTGCTCATCGCTGTACCACGTAGCGGAACACGCCCTCGAGGTCAGCGTCGAGGGATCTGACCTCGAACAGGCGCGCTCCCCGATCGCGTGCCGCGGGTGCGAGCGCGCGCGTCAAAGCTCGAGCGTCGCTCGTGTCGAGCTCGAGCACATCGTCGCCGTCGAGTCGCACGCCGATGGCGGTCCCGGCCTCGAGCAGCGCGCCCGCGAGCTCCCGTGGACGGTCCGTGCGGACGCGGACCCGCAGCGGCCGGTCGTCCATGAGCGCGCGCAGCTCGTGGAAGTCACCGGCTGCGGCGAGCCTGCCTTGCGACATGACCAGGATCTGGGAGCCGAGTCGCTCGACCTCGTCGAGCACGTGACTCGACACGATCACGCAGCGGCCCTCGCTCCCGAGGCGTCGAAACAGCGCGACCAGGTCCATCCGCTGCCGGGGATCGAGGCCAGTCAAGGGCTCGTCGAGAACGAGGACGGAAGGGTCGTGGACGATCGCCTGCGC
>JBPCMD010000065.1:0-23858 GCA_051002595.1 Gaiellaceae bacterium | reverse complement strand
GGGCGAGGCGCGCGGCTCGTCCTGCAGGTGCATGACGAGCTCCTGCTCGAGGTGCCCGAGACGGAGGTGTCAGCCGTCCGCGACCTCGTGCGCGAGGAGATGGTCGGCGCCTACCCGCTCGACCCGCTGCTCGCGGTCGACGTCGGGGTCGGCGACGACTGGGCGGAAGCGAAGTCATAGGGAGCGCCGGGGCTTGAAAACGGCCTGACCTGGCTATACTCCTCGATCCGATGGTGAACGACACGGTGGAGAAGCTGGCAGCGGTCGAAGAAGGAGTCTGGATCGAGGGCCCCGATGGGGAGCTCGTCCCGGACTACGAATCGTCGTTTCCAGAGATCAACGAGGGCGAGGTCGTGCACGGCACGGTCGTACGCGTGGACAAGGACGAGGTGCTGGTCGACATCGGCTACAAGTCCGAGGGGGTGATCCCCGTCGCGGAGCTCACCATTCGCCGGTCGGTCAATCCGGCCGACGAGGTGGCGCTCGGCGAGGAGATCGACGCGCTCGTCTTGACGAAGGAGGACGCCGAAGGCAGGCTCATCCTCTCCAAGAAGCGGGCTCGCTTCGAGCTCGCCTGGAAGAAGATCGAGGCCGCGGCCGAGTCCGGAGAAGCCGTGATCGGGAGGGTCATCGAAGTCGTCAAGGGTGGCTTGATCCTCGATCTCGGCGTGCGCGGCTTTCTGCCGGCGTCACTCGTGGACATTCGCCGCGTGCAGGACCTCGACGAGTTCATGGCGCGCGAGCTCCGCTGCAAGGTCATCGAGCTGAACCGGTCGCGCAACAACGTCGTCCTCTCCCGTCGCGCGGTCCTCGAGGACGAGCGCAAGGAGATGCGCCAGGCGATTCTCGACCGTTTGAGCCCGGGGGACGTGATCGAGGGTCAGATCTCGAACATCGTCGACTTCGGGGCATTCGTGGATCTGGACGGAATGGACGGGCTGATCCACATCTCCGAGCTCTCCTGGAGCCACGTCAACCATCCGTCGGAGGTGCTCGACATCGGGCAGACGGTCGAGGTCAAGGTGCTCGACATCGACCGGGACCGCCAGCGGATCTCGCTCGGGCTCAAGCAGACGCAGAGCGATCCCTGGCAGCAGGTGCTCGACTCCTATGGGGAGGACGACGTCGTTGAGGGTCGTGTCGCGAAGGTCGTCACGTTCGGCGCCTTTGTCGAAATCCTCCCCGGTGTCGAGGGGCTCGTTCACATCTCCGAGCTCGCCGCGCATCACGTCGAGAATCCGCGTGAGGTCGTCGCCCAGGGACAGGCCGTCAACGTCCGTATTCTCGAGATCGACGGAGACCGCCGCAGGCTCTCCCTCTCCCTGAAGCGCGTCGAGGAAGGCGAGCAGCCGGTCCCGCGCGCGGACGGCGCGGAATCCGTCCACGAGACGCCGAATCTCGTGCTCTCCGAGGAGGCCTTCCCCGCGGGCGGGGCGACGGCGACGATGGACGACGAAGGTGAGCTCAGCGAGCCGGAGATCGAGTCGGATCCCGAAGCTGACGCCGAGCCCGAGCCCGAGCTCGGCACCGAAGCCGACGCCGAGGCTGAGCCGGAGATCGGGATCGAGCCCGATGCCGACGCTGTGCCGGAGATCCCGGCCGAGACGACAGCCGATATCGAGCCCGAGGCTTCCGCTGAGCCGGTCGAGGACGTGGAAGCTGCCCGCGAGCCGTCCGTCGAGCCAGCGTCAGCCCCGAACGACGACTCCGGGGCCGAGCTCGAACCTGACGAAAACCCCAGCAGCTAACACCTTGCAGCCTCCGATCGCGGTTGCGATCACCGGCGGCATCGGCGCCGGCAAGAGCTCTGCTCTCCAGAGCTTCCGTCGCCACGGCGCCGCGACCGTCTCGAGCGACGAGATCGTCCACCACCTCCTCGCGACCGATCCCGAGGTCAAGGGCGCGCTCGTGGAACGATTCGGTGACGAGATCCTTGGCGAGGACGGAGCTCCCGATCGCGAGCGCGTCGCGCTTCGCGTCTTCAAGGATCGTGACGCGCTCGAGTTCCTGGAAGGGCTGCTGCACCCGCTCGTGTCGCGCGAGTACCTCGCGTGGCGCGAGCAGCTCGCCGCGTTGGCCACTCCGCCTCGGGTCTGCGTGACCGAAGTGCCGCTCCTGTACGAGGTCGGAGCGGAGACACGCTTCGACAAGGTGGTTGTAATCACCGCGCCGGCGAAGCTCCGCGAGGCCCGTCGCGGCGGACGCAAGGACGATCGCGAAGCGCGGCTGCTGCCTGACAAGGAGAAGGCGAAGCGTGGCGATTTCGTCTACGTCAACACCGGCACGCCCGAGGAGCTCGATGCCTGGGTTGCGGGCATGATGGCTACCCTGGCTTCTTGCGGAAGCGGAATGGCCAAGTGACACAGTGTCACATGGCCGCCTGGTCGTTTCTCGCACATTCGCCGTGCGGTTCCTTATCTTCATAGCCGTCGCTGTTCTGGGTGTGGGCGCGACTTCGGCTTGGGTCGTAAAGACTGAGCCGGACACATACCTGCGCGCGCGCTACCCGCTCGAGTTCGAGCACATCCTGCGCGGCCACGCGTCGAACCACGCCCTCGACCCAGCGCTTCTGGCCGCGGTCGTGTACGTCGAGAGCCGCTTCGACTCGCAGGCGGAGTCGGCCGCGGGAGCGGTCGGGCTGATGCAGCTTCTGCCGGACACCGCGAAGGGGATCGCGCTTCGCACCGGCGGCGAGCGTTTCGTCGTGGCCGATCTGCGCGATCCCGAGATCAACGTCCGCTACGGCTCTTGGTACCTCGACCATCTGCGGGGGAGGTACGACGACACGAGGCTCATGCTCGCTGCGTACCACGCCGGCCAGGGAAACGTCGATCGCTGGCGTGCGGACGGAGCCGGGATCGCGTTTCCCGAGACGCGAGGCTATGTGGCGGACGTCTTGCGCATCAGGGACGTGTACGCGGACGCGTACCCCTCTGAGCTCGGTCTGTGATCTACCGGCGGACGAACTCGGCTCGAGCGCTCGTCGCGCTCGTCATCGGAACGGAGCAGACACCCTTCCCGCGGCACGCGCCACTCCACTGCTGGAGGCGCCACCCCTTCGCCGGCGCCGGCGTGAGCCGCATCGCCTCGTAGGAGGGGACGAGCGAGGAGCACCGCGAGGGGCAGGCGATCCCGGGCAGCGAGCTGCGCACGGAGCCTTGGCCGGTGACGGCAACCGTCAGCCGGTACGTCTCGAGAGCGAAGGTTGCCGACACGTTTTTCCCGGGCTCGACAACGACCTTGCACGTCGATCGGCCGGAGCAGCTTGCGCCCCAGCCGACGAGCTTGGTGCCTGTGGTCGGCGTCGCGCTCAGCTCGAGCGTTGTACCCGCGCTCCAGGTCGTCGTGCAGCTCTGGCTGCAGCGCAGCCCCGGCACGTCCCCGGTAACGGAGCCCGATCCCGAGACGGTGAGCGCGAACGGCACCTGGCGGTCGAGCTGGACGAGCCAGGGCGAATCCTGCGTATCGGGCCAGGATCCCGCGTGCCCGTAATAGTCGTCGCGGCCGGAGTCGAGTGAGAGCCCGGTGATCGGCGTCTCGTCCCCGAACGGGTACATCAGGTCGAGAGCGTTGTCGCAGACATGTCCGTAGTCGGGCACGGGACACATGTGCGGCGCGCCGGTCGCGACTGCGCCGAGCGTATGCAGGAGCTCGTGCGCGGCGGTGGTGTTCCACGGCACGCCGGGACACGCCTGCACATACACGACGGCGAAACCGAGCCCGCTCGAGTTGCTGCCGCCCTGGCCGCAGATGTCCGGCTCCACGGGGCCGTCGTAGTACACGAGGTATTTGGTGTGGCGCGAGCCGAATCCGCGCGCCAACAGAGAGGACGTGATCGCGCCAAAGCGGGCATCGATCGAGGACAGCTGCGAGCTCGATTGAGTGAGCCGGAACAGCGTCAGATCGAGCTGTGAGCCGCACGAGAACGGCGCGAGATCGTTCCGCGGAGCACGGAGTGGATCTTGCGATCGCCACCAGGCGTCGATCGACTCCGCATCGGTCTGCATGACGCTTCCGAATGAGGCAAACCGGTCCGGGCCGTCCGATGGAACCGCATACACCCAGTGGACGGGATTCCCGGCGACCGCATTCGGCGCGAGGTCTGCCTGCCCCGGCGTGCCGCACCAGGTCGCCGCTGCTCTGGCGGGCGCCCGGGCTGGGGCGGACGACGCCGCGAGTGTCTTCGCCTGCTGGCGGGATAAGTCGTGGACGGTAAAGCGCGTGTCGATCTCGCTCGCCGCGCCACCGGCCGCGGCGCAGGCGACGACAACGACAGTCGCGAGCCGCAGCATGCCTTGCAGTTTCATCTCCATCCTCTGCGCGTCAACCCTCCTTTCGTATAGGCCACCCGCCGCCTCGACGTGTCGGGCCCGGTGAGAAGCGCCACGGGACACACCATTCCACTGTTACACCAACATCATCTCTACGATGTATACTCCACAAGTGAAACGCTTGCAGATCATGATCGAAGTGGAGCTCGACGACGCCTTGGAGCGGCGCGCGCGAGTGGAGCGAACCTCTAAAGCTGCCCTCATCCGGCGCTATGTCGGCGAGCGCCTACGGCCGCTGGCTCCGATCGAGGATGATCCGCTCTGGGAGATGGTCGCTGCAGACGCAGATGCCGAGCCCGCCCAAGTGGACGACGTCGTCTACCCGCGGTGATCTTCGTGGACAGCTCCTTCTGGGTGGCGCTTCGCATGGCGCGGGACGCGAATCACGCGGACGCCGAGCTACTGCTGCGGAGGCATGCAGGCTCGCCGCTGGTCACGACCACCCATGTCCGCGGCGAGACCTGGACTTTCCTGCGGCGTCGCGTGGGGCACCGCGGCGCCGTGCACTTCCTCGATCGTCTTCTGCGTTCCGACCGAGTGGAGGTGGTGCGGATGCCGGAGGCGCTGGAGGAGGATGCGCTGCGCTGGCTCAGGCGCCACGACGAGCGCGAGTACTCATTCGTGGACGCGACGAGCTTCGCGCTGATGAAGTCGTTGAGGATTCGCGAGGTGCTCGCTTTCGACGGCGACTTCACGGCAGCCGGCTTCGTCGAGCTGCGGCCGTAGCCTTTTCCGCATCTCGAGGCGGCAAGCACCTCGCCCCGGCCCGGCTACGCTGATCTCGTGCAGGCATTCCACGCCACCGACCAGTACGCGCCCATGGGCGACCAGCCGCGCGCGATCGGCGAGATCGCGGCGTCGGTTTCCGAGGGCAACCGTTTCCAGACGCTCCTCGGGGCCACCGGGACGGGCAAGACGGCGACCATGGCGTGGACGATCGAGAAGATACAGCGCCCGGCGCTCGTGATCGCGCACAACAAGACGCTCGCCGCGCAGCTCTGTAACGAGTTCCGGGAGTTCTTCCCCGAGAACGCGGTCGAGTACTTCGTCTCCTACTACGACTACTACCAGCCGGAGGCCTACATTCCGCAGGCCGACCTCTACATCGAGAAGGATTCGTCGCAGAACGACGACATCGCACGATTGCGACTCTCCGCCACGTCCTCGCTCCTCACGCGCCGCGATGTCGTCGTTGTTGCCTCCGTCTCCTGCATCTACGGGCTCGGCTCGCCGGACGAGTGGCGCGAGCGCGTGCTGATCCTGGAGGTGGGGGAGGTGCACGACCGAGACGAGGTGCTCCGGAAGCTGATCGAGAGCCAGTACGTCCGCAACGACACGGTGCTCGGCCGCGGGCGCTTTCGGGTGAAGGGCGACGTGATGGAGATTCAGCCCGCGAACCAGGAGACGGCATACCGAATCTCGTTCTTCGGCGACGACGTCGAGCAGATCACCCACTTCGACCCGCTCACCGGCGAGGTTTACGCGCGGCTCGACAACCTCGTCATCTGGCCCGCCACCGAATACGTCACCTCCAAGCCGACGATCGATCGGGCGATCGACGACATCCGGGCGGAGCTCGAGCAGCAGGTCGCGAAGTTCGAGGCGGAGGACCGCATGCTCGAGGCGCATCGCATACGGCAGCGGACGGAGTACGACATGGAGATGCTGAAGGAGCTCGGCTTCACGAGCGGCATCGAGAACTACTCGCGCATCCTCGAGGGTCGCGCCCCGGGCACGCATCCGTTCACGCTGATCGACTACTTCCCCGACGACTTCGTCGTGTTCGTGGACGAGTCGCATCAGACCGTCCCTCAGCTCGGCGGGATGTACGAGGGCGACCGCTCACGCAAGCAGACGCTGATCGACTACGGCTTCCGGCTGCCGTCGGCGCTCGACAACCGCCCGTTGCGCTTCGACGAGTTCCTGAGCAAGGTCAACCAGCTCGTCTTCGTCTCCGCGACCCCCGGGCCATTCGAGCTCTCCCGTTCCAAGGTGATTTCCCAGCAGCTGATCCGCCCGACCGGGATCGTCGATCCCGAGGTCGAGCTCCGCCCTACCAAGAATCAGATCGACGACCTCCTGAACGAGATCCGCCACCGCGAGGAGGTCGGCGAGCGCACGCTCATCACCACGCTGACCAAGAAGATGGCCGAGGACTTGACCGACTATCTCCTGGAGGCCGGGGTTCGCGCGCGCTACCTCCACTCCGAGATCAACACGCTCGACCGGATCGGGATCATCCGCGAGCTCCGCCTCGGCGAGTACGACGTCCTCGTCGGCGTCAACCTCCTGCGCGAGGGGCTCGACCTGCCCGAGGTATCGCTCGTCGCCGTGCTCGACGCCGACAAGGAGGGCTTTCTGCGCGGCAAGACCGCGCTCATCCAGACCACGGGGCGCGCCGCTCGCAACACGGCCGGAAAGGTCCTCCTCTACGCCGACAAGCGAACGGAGGCGATCGTCGGCGCGATGGAGGAGACCAACCGCCGGCGCGAGTACCAGATCGCCTACAACGAGGAGCACGGGATTACCCCCGAGACGATCGTCAAGGGAGTGTCCGACATCGCCGAGCTGCTGTCGCTCGAGTCTCCGCACGTTCCGTCATCACGCCGCCGGCGAGGGAAGGCTCAGGTGGAGGGGATGACCGGCGAGGAGCTCGAGAAGCTCGTCATCACGCTCGAGGAGGAGATGTACCTTGCGGCCGAGGAGCTCCGCTTCGAGTACGCCGCCAAGCTTCGGGACGAGATCAAGGAGCTGCGCCGGGAGCTGCAGGCGTTCGCGCCAGCCACGGGATAGGAGAGATCATGTGCAGAAACATCAAGACACTTCACAACTTCGAGCCGCCCGCGACCGAGGACGAGGTGCGCGCGGCGGCGCTTCAGTACGTCCGTAAGGTGAGCGGCGCCGCCAAGCCCGCGAAGGCGAACGAGGCGGTGTTCGCGCGAGCAGTCGACGAGATCGCGGACGTGACGCGGCGGCTGCTCGCGGAGCTGGTGACGAACGCCGCGCCGCGCGATCGCGAGGTCGAGGCCGAGCGCGCTCGCGCTCGAGCCGCCGAGCGCTTCGGGCGCGCTGCGTAGCGGCTTCACCATCACGGGCGCGCTGCCGATACAAGACGGGTGGCGAACCGAAGGGTTCCGGTGCTCGGCCTGGCCGCGTTCGTGGCCGTCGTGCCGATCGCCCTGATCCACTTTCTCGGCAGCGAGACGGTGTACGTCGACGGCTGGATCCACTTTGCAGGCGTCGCGCTCGGCGCCGGCATCGCGACTGCCTCTGCTGTCGCGCTGACGGTCGCGGGGGCGCGTCAGCGTGACGGCCACGCGGTACTCGTGGGGAGCGCGTTCTCGGTGATGGCCGCGCTTCTCTGCCTGCACGGGCTCGCCACGCCCGGGGTCATCGTCGGCATGAACGGTGTCGTCGCGTTCACAGGCGGCGCGACGTTGCCGGTGGGCGCAGCCATTCTCGCGCTCGGCGTCGTGCCGGCGCTGCGCCGACCGGCGGCGGTACGACCGCTGCTCGGCCTGCTCTCGGCCGCCGTCTGTCTCATCCTCGCGCTCGGGGTCGCCGCTCTCGTCGAGCCAAGCCTCGTTCCTTCCGTGCCCGAGCCCCGCAGCCCGCTTGCGCTCGTTGTGCTCGTCGCTGGCATGACGTTCTTCGCGCTCCTCTTCTGGCGCGCTCTCCGCACGTTTCGTCTCACCCGCCGGCGGGGCGATCTCGTCGTCGCCGTAGGCATCGTCTGGCTCGCCAGCGCGCTTCCGGCTTCCCTGCTCCTCGGCTGGTGGGACCTCGGCTGGTGGCTCGGGCACGGGTTCGAGATCGTCGGGATCGCGATCGTCGGCGTTCCCGTGGCCCTCGATCTGCGCCGAGGGGCCGCCCGCTCGCGACCGCTCCTGGGCGATCTGACAGGCGCCGATCTCGTCGCGGAGGAGGAGGCGTTCCTCGGCTCTCACGTTCGCGCGCTCCTCGTCGACTTGGCGGAGAAGGACACGTACACGGAGGAGCACACGCGCCGGGTTGCTCTTCGCGCCGTCCAGGTCGGCGAGGAGCTGTCGCTTCCGCCCGAGCGGCTCCGCGCCCTTGCCCTCGGCGGCCTCCTGCACGACATCGGCAAGCTCAGCATCCCCGACGAGATCCTCAAGCGTCCGGGTCCGCTCTCGCAGCGGGAGTTCGAGCTGGTGGAAGAGCACCCCGAGCGTGGCAAGCGGCTCCTCCGCGAGCTCGGGGGCTTC
This sequence comes from Gaiellaceae bacterium, assembly GCA_051002595.1. GTDB lineage: Bacteria > Actinomycetota > Thermoleophilia > Gaiellales > Gaiellaceae > GMQP-bins7. The sequence continues at coordinate 15,301 of JBPCMD010000065.1, read as the reverse complement.
CCCGACAGCGTTCTGCGCCTCGTCCACGACCATCACGAGCGGCTCGACGGGAGTGGGTACCCGCAGGGGTTGGGACGCAGCGAGCTCGACCTCGACACCAGGATCCTGAGCGCGTGCGATGTCTACGACGCGCTCCGGTCGCGGCGCGTCTACCGCGCCGCCTGGACGCACGAGGAGGCTATGCGCCTGCTGCGCGGAAGCGCGGGCACCATTTTCGACGCGCGTTCTGTCGATGCGCTCGAGCGCGTTCTCGCACGTGAGCGCGACGAGGAGCTCGCCATCGCCGTCTGACGGCATCGGATACGCAGCCACGCTTTCCATCATTCGAGTGGCCGAGCTAGCGGCCACCAGCGCTTGGGTTTGGTCGGACCGGGACGATCAACTCCGCGAGAGGTTCGACAGCGCACTCGAGGCGCGCGAGATCGCGACGTGCGACGCGGTCAAGCTCGAACTGCTGCATGGAGCGCGCAACGCCGAAGAGTTCTCGGTCGTCCGGACGCGCCTCGACATGCTCCGGCAATGCCTCATCGGACCTCGGGAGTGGCGGCAAGCGCTGCACGTCTACGAGGTCCTGGCGCACCAAGGCGGGCTCCATCATCGACGGGTGAAGCACTTGGATCTGCTCATCGCGGCGGCGGCAGCGCCGGTCTGTCGGTGCTGCATTACGACGCCGACTTCGAGGCGATCGCGGCAGTGACCGGCCAGCCGACACGCTGGCTCGCGCCGCGCGGATCTCTCTAGGCGACTCGCGTGCGCCTAATCGAGCGCGAGCGCTGTCTCCACGCGACGACGAAACGAGGGCGGGTCGACCGCCGGGAAACGATAGAGCTCGGGCTCGATCTCGTCGAAATACGCAAGCAGCCGCGTAGGCTCGACCAGCTCTCTCGCGAGCATCGCGCGCACATCTTCGAGGTCTCGCCGATGGGCGCGCTCGAGCTTGGAGAGAGCCTGGGAGTAGAGATCGAAGTGGTAGAAGCTGTTGTCCCTCGCGTCCCACGAACGGACTACGGTCTTCCCACCCCGCCGGCAGGGGAATGAAGTGGGACGGGGAGGCGAGCTCGACGTTGATCTGGAGCTGGTTCTTGAGAGCCGGGAGCGCGCGCAGGAGCGCCTCGGTGTCCGGCGCCAGCTCGATGTCGACGTCGATCGTCGTCTCGCGCCAGCCGAGGAGGACCGCTGTGGCTCCGCCCGCGAGGTAGCACGCTCCGTCGGCGTCGGCGGCCAGTCCGAGCTCGCGTAGAAAGCGGCGGATTCGCTCCGCGTCGGCTAGCTCGCGCATTCGGCGGCGCGCTCGTAGCTGACGAGGCGGCGGATGAGTGCGTTGTACCGCGAGTGGGCAGCGTCCGCGTCCTCGACGGCGAGCCTGCCGTACAGCCGGTGCTCGGGCGACGGGATGGGCGTGGCCAGGGTGTGGCCGATCGTCTCGAGGCGCCGCGCGCCGATCGAGACGAGCAGGGATTCGGTGGATTCCTCCTCGCGCGCGAGGTCGCCGATGCCACGGTCGACGAGCTCAGCCCCCGGAAGGCGCGGCCTGGCGTGCACGCGCTGAGAATAGACCGCAGGCGTTGCGGTTTACGACGCTGCGAGCGCGCTCAGCTTGTCGCGCAGGTAGCGCAGGTACGGCTGCGGGTCGATCGGCGCTCCGACGACCCGCTCGATCGTCTCGGCGGGGGGGAGCTTGCTCCCGAGCGAGTACAGGTTCTCGCGCAGCCACGTGTGCAGCTCTGCGAACTCTCCCTGCTCGATTTGCCGCTCGATGTCGGGGAGGGCTTCGTGCGCTTTCTCCCAGATCTGCACCGAGAGAACGCTGCCGAGCAGATAGGTCGGGAAGTACCCGAAGAGACCGCTCGCCCAGTGGGTGTCCTGCAGGACGCCTAGCGTGTCGTTCGGCACCTCGAGGCCGATCAGCTCTGTGAAGCGCGCGTTCCACGCGTCCGGAAGATCTCGCACTGCGAGCCGTCCAGAAAGGAGCTCCTGCTCGAGCTCGAAGCGGAGGATCACATGCAGCCCGTAGCTCGTCTCGTCCGCATCCACACGGATGAACCCGCGCCGTGGGAGGTTGATCGCACGATGGAAGCGCTCGAGCGACACGTTCGCGAGGGCCTCCGGAAAAGCCGCCTGCACGCGCGGGTAGCACCAGCGCCAAAACGGGAGCGAGCGGCCGACGACGTTCTCCCAGAGGCGGCTCTGGGACTCGTGCAGCGCGGACGAGCGACCGCCTTGCAGCGGGGTGCGCTCGAGGGAGGGCGAGGAGCCCCACTCGTAGAGGCCGTGACCGCACTCGTGCATCGCAGTGAAGAGCGAGTTCAGGTCGCTCTCGTCGTAGCGGGTCGTAAGCCGGATGTCGCGAAGACCGACGGCTGCGGCGAAAGGGTGGACGGCGAGATCGATCCGGAACACGTCCCAGCTCGCACCGAAGCGCTCGATGAGCTCGCGGGACAACGCCTCCTGCGGCGCGATCGGAAACGGCCCGCGGAGAAATGCGTCCTCGTCCGTCTCGCTCGCGTGCTCTGCCACGAGCGCGGTGATCTCGGGCTGGAGCGTCACGAATATCCGCCGCACGTCCTCGGTCTTCGTTCCCTCCTCGTACTTGTCGAGCACGACGTCGTACGGATCGTCGTAGGGCGCGAAGCACTCGATCACCCGACGTTGAAGCTCGAGCATTCGCTCGAGGGACGGACGAAAGCCCGCGAAGTTCTCCTCCTCGCGGGCATTCACCCAGGCTTGATACGACTCGACCTGCGCCCCGGCGATCTCCGCAGCGAGGTCGGTCGGAATCCGCCGGTTCTTCTCCCACAGACGGCGAGCAGCGCGGACGAGACAGGCGTCGTCTGAGTCATGCGGGAGCGTGTCCACGTACGGCTGGACGTTCGCGAGCAGCTCACCGATCCGATCGTCGATCTGCTTGTCGTGGACGATCGCCTCCAGGGTCGCGAGCTGCGCGCCGCGCGAGCTCTCGCCGGCGGGAGGCATCCAGACCTCGGTATCCCAGGCGAGGAGGAGTTGCGTCCGCTCGAGATCATCGATCTCCGCAAGCCGCTGTTTGAGATCCGCAAGTGACGCTTCCATAGAGCCGCACTCGGACTCTACGTACGCGCGAAGGTTCGGCGACCCACCTCGAGCAGCGCCTGCCCGTCCCAGGCGTAGCTTCTCACCGTGAGCGACTCGGCGTCGGCCTCGTAGACGTTCAGGCCCCGCGCCTCGTCCCGTCGCTCGGGGCGGGGACGGCCGAGCCCGGGCGCCGTCGCGAGAACAAGGGCTCGGCGAGGTCCTTCCTCGAGGACCTTGAACTCGCGTCGCTCAGCGATGCCACCCTGGTGCACATGTCCTCCGACGACCAGCTCGGCGCCGGCCCCGACCAGCGTGCGCAGGACGTCATTGCGGTGGCTCAACGGCCTCTTTCGCGCCGCGCGCCATGGGGGCGCGGCCAGATGGTGATGCAACGCGACCATTCTCAGGGCGTCCGGAGGCCCTTCTTGAAGCCGCGCCATCGCGTGTGCCAGTCGTTCGTCGGCGAGCGCGCCGCCCTGTTGGCGCCACGGGCGAACCGAGTTGAGCCCGACGACCACGATCCCGTCGGAAGCGTGCAGCGGCTCGGTCGTCCCGAAGACGCGCTCCCATTCCGTGAACGTCCGGGTGAAACGCGCAGGCAAGGTGAAAGGGATGTCGTGGTTACCGGGCACCGCCAAAAAGGGCAGTCCGAGCCCTCGAAGAAGCTCCGCTGCCGTCTCGAGCTCACGACGCCGCCCGCGGTGCGCCAGGTCTCCTGTTGCGACGAGCACTTGAGGCTGCAGATCGGCGATGAGCTCACCTAGAGCGGCGAGCGGCTCCCATGCCTCGCCGTGGCCCATGTGCAGGTCTGTGAGGTGGAGAACGCGCGCGATCACCGCCAAGGCAGGCTATACCTTGCGCCAGAACGGAATCGGATGGCGCCGACCCGTTCGCGCTAGAACCTGAAAGGACCCAAAGCGTGGCCACTTCGCGGCCGCGGGCGCCGGCTTCGTCGGGCAATGCCGCCCTTGCGTCAGCACGAAAAACGGCTCGCGCCGAATCCGCTCGCGCAAGAACCTGAAGGACACAAGAGCGCGGCCGCGCGCGCGGCGTCGTCGCCCCATCCCGCTAGACTCGTAACGTGGCCAACGAGTCGCCGGAGCTCTTCGACGACGTCTATCTCGGCCTTCGGGCGGGAGGCGCGGTGCGGAAGCAGCGCCGCGGCGAGCCGCTCTCGGCCGAGGACCACGAGGCGATCGGCCACTGGCGACGGCTTTCCCTCTGGCGGAAGCTCATCGCCGTCGGCGCGTTCGCGCTAGGGACATTCGGCCTCGGCCTCACCGTGGGCGGCCTGATCTTCGGCCGCTGGCGGAAGGCCTAGATGGTTGATTCCGAATAGCCGTACACCCGGCTGGTGACTGCGACGCGGCGCCTGGCACGACGATCGGCGACGACACGTATCCACCGATACGCGCCGTCACCGCTCCCCGCACCATGCTTGGTCGCAGCCATCCCCGCGTACACGCCTATTCGAAATCAACCATTTCGCGACATCTCGAAAGGCTCCACCGAAACGTTCTCTGGCTCGTAGGGGCGAGGCAAGCCTCGCCCTCCACGTTCCGCCGACGAACGAGGGCGAGGCAAGCCTCGCCCTCTAGGGGTCTCGGTGCGGCGTTAGGGAGATGCCGCACTGGCTGGTGGTTCACCCGGGCCGGTAGCGGGTAGAAAGGCGCAGTGAACGAGACCGGAATCGAGGGAGCGGCGAAGAGCGCGCACGCGGCGTCGCAAAAAGCTGCCAACAGCACCTGGGTCGAGCGGCTGGCGCGCTTCGGACTCGTGGCCAAGGGCCTCTCCTACGGCCTCGTCGGCGTTCTCGCCGGAGCGCTGGCGGTCTCGAGCGGCGGCAAGGCGACGGACCGCGAGGGCGCCCTCGAGGTGTTCGCCGACGAGAGCTACGGAAAGGTCATCCTCGTCGCGCTGGGGCTCGGCTTCGCCGCCTACGCGCTGTGGCGCCTCGTCCAGGCGATCTTCGACCGCGACGACGAGGGAACGGGCGCCAAGGGCGTGGCCAAGCGCATCGGCTTCCTGGGTCGCGCGGTTCTCTACGGCGCGCTCACCTTCGCGACGTTCGCGCTCCTCGACGGAACGGGCGACGGAGGCACCGAGACCGGGCAGGCCAGGGAGAAGACGGCGCGAGTATTCGACTGGCCCGCCGGGAGGTGGCTCGTCGGGCTCCTCGGGTTGATCCTGGTCGGCGTCGGCGTCTTCAACGCCTATCGCGCGTTCACGCAGAAGTTCGAGGACAACTGGAACACGGGAGAGATGAGCGCCGCCGAGCGGAAGTGGGGCGCTCGTCTGAGCTCGATCGGGCTGCTGGCGCGATTCGTCGTCTTCTCGCTGATCGGGGGCTTCCTGGTGAAGGCGGCATACGAGTACGACGCGCAGGAGGCGATCGGCCTGGACGGCGCTCTGCGGAAGGTCGCGCAGGCGAGCTACGGTCCGGTGCTACTCGGCATCGTCGCGGTCGGCCTCCTCTGTTACGCGCTCTTCTGCTTCGTCGAAGCCCGCTATCGGCGGGTCTGACTTGGAGAGCAACGCGGGAGTTCTCTTCGTCAACCCGAGCTCGGGCAAGGGCGGCCCGAGCGTGGAGGAGCTGACATCCGCCGCACAGGCGCTTGGCGTGCGTGTGCACGTGCTCGAAGAGGACGACGATCTCGTCGAGCTCGCGCGGCAAGCGGATGAGGAGGTGCTCGGCATGGCCGGCGGTGACGGCTCGCTGGGCGCGGTCGCGCAGGTGGCCATCGATCGCGATCTGCCGTTTGTCTGCGTCCCCTGGGGAACGCGGAACCACTTCGCCATCGATATCGGGCTCGACGCCGACGACCCGTTGTCGACGCTCGCGGCGTTCGGGGACGGCGTCGAACGGCGTGTCGACGTGGGCCGTGTCGGGGAGCAGCTGTTCCTGAACAACGTCTCGCTGGGCGTCTATGCCCGCCTTGTCCACCGCCGCGAGCCTAAGCGGCAGCGTGGAGAGACCTTCGCGAGGCTGCGCGCGCTTCTGATCTCGTTGAAAGACCGTCGCCGGACCGAGCGGTTCGTTGTCGACGGTGAGCCCCTCCGGGCGAGTGTCGTGCTCGTCGCCAACAACGAGTACCGCCTCGATCTCTTCTCCATCGGAGAGCGAGACCGGGTGGACGAAGGCGTGCTGGCGATCTACGCGGCTCACGGCCTCCGCCGACTGCGCTGGACGGAGCGCAAGACGACCTCCGTGCGGATCGAGACGCGGCGCGATCCCACCCATGCCGCGATCGACGGCGAGCCCGCTCTCTTGGACTCGCCGCTCGAGCTACGAGTCGAGCCCGGAGCTTTGCGGCTGCTGGTCTCTCCCGAAGAGGGAGTCGACGTGGAGGCGACCGCTTCGGTCGAGGCCGAGTAGCAGCGCGCTCAAGAGGGCGACGCCGCCAGCCATCCCCGCGAGCACGTCGAGCGCGTAATGGCGACCGAGGATGACTCGGCTCGCCCCGACGACGAAGATCAACGCCGTGGCGGCGGCGAGGATGCCGACCCGGTCGCGTCTCCGCGCCGCTCGGGACGCGAGGACGAGCGCAAGTGAGCCATAGGTCGCGGTCGCAGCGAACGAATGACCGCTCGGGAAGGCGTAGGTGGTCAGCTGCACGAACGGATCCTCGAGCTCCGGGCGGCCGCGCTGGAAAAGCGCTTTCAGCAGCTGGCTCAGGAACTGGCTGGCCGCAAAGGCTGCGATGACGAAGATCGCCGCTGCCGGCCGGCCGCGCCAGATCAAGAGCAAGCCGGCGAGGATCACCAACGGGCCGAGCACCACGGCGCTCCCCGCGTACGTGACGACCTGCATGACCTCGACGAGAACGTCGGGAATCGTTCTCTGCGCCCAGTTCACGGCGCGGACGTCGAGCCGGTCCGCGCGCTCCCAGAAGAGCACCGCCGCCGCGACCGCCGCGAAGGCGGTCGTGGAGAGGGCAAGCGCTGTCGCGTACCGGCGACCCGGATCTCGGCTCGTCACCGCCGCACTATTGCCCGTAGGGGCGAAGCTTGCCTCGCCCTCGTTCGTCGGCGGCGCATGCAGGGCGAGGCAAGCCTAGGGCCTACGAGTTACAGGCAGTCGTCGGCGGAGAAGCCCTGGTGCCCCCGATTCGGCTGGCAGCGCTGTTCACGAAGCGCGGTCGTGAGCCGGTACGTCTCGCCGTCCGGCTCGAAGGCGAGGCTCCACCGCTCGGCGCGGATCGAGTCGTCGGCGAGTCCGTCGAGGGTTACCGTCACCGTCTGGGGGCCAATGCCCTCCGCCGCGGCCTTGCCGTCGATCGACGTCCTCACGGCGGTGCGCTCGTCGAGACGAAGGAACTCGGCCGCCGCCATCGCCGCCGAGCGCTCCCAGTGCTCGTCGACGTTGCCCTGAAACGACGCAAAACCAGCGGTCGAGACGATGCCTGCCGAGTTCGGATCGGGAGGCCCGCCCCAGACGAGCTCGACCTCGACGTCGGTTCCACACGCCGTCAGGCTCGCGACAGCGAGCGGCAAGGCGGCGTACCCAAGGAGGCGCAAGCCGCATTTGTACTTGCGCATTGTTAAGCGATTGCGCCGATCTGCTCGGTGTAGTACTCCATCTGGCGCTGGAGTCTCTCGGCAAGATCCGCGCCCACGACGCCGAAGCCGTCGACGTGCAGGGTCGCTCGGATCGCAAGCTGCGTGAACTCCTCGCTCACCCGCAGCGAGGCGAGCTTATCCACGTTCCCACGGATGAGGATGAACCCGCCCAAGTCGCCGCCGTGCGGCTCCAGGAACACGGGCTCGAAGCCCTCGATGGTGCCCTCTTCCTGCAGGCGGCCGTAGTAGGCCAGGATCTCGTTGAAGAGCTCGATGGCGTCGCTCTCGCGCCCACGAACGACCTCGCCCCACCCAACGAATAGACCAGCGTCTGCCATTTCCTACCTCCTTGCGAGTGGACGCCGTGAGGATCCCACTTCCAGCCCTTCAATGCTATCGAACGTCTGTTCGTCTGGCTAGAATGACCCGTCCATGGCACCGGCAGACGAGCTCGTCGTCCACGGCGGACGTGAGCACAACCTGAAGAACGTCACCGTCCGTATTCCGCGGAACGCGCTCGTGTGCGTGACCGGGCTCTCCGGCTCGGGGAAGTCGTCGCTCGCCTTCGACACGATCTACGCGGAGGGACAGCGTCGCTATGTCGAGTCGCTCTCCGCCTACGCGCGCCAGTTCCTGCAGATGATGGAAAAGCCGGACGTGGACTCGATCGATGGGCTTTCTCCCGCGATCTCGATCGACCAGAAGACGACCTCGCGCAACCCGCGCTCGACGGTCGGCACCGTCACCGAGATCTACGACTACCTACGGCTCTTGTACGCGAGGATCGGGCGGCCGCACTGCCCGATCTGCGAGCGTCCCATCACCGGGCAGTCGCTCGACCAGATCGTCGAGCAGGTCCTGCGCTTGCCGCAGGGCACGAAGTTCACGGTCAACGCGCCGGTAGTCCGCGACCGCAAGGGCGAGTTCAAGGACATCCTCGAGGAGCTGCGCCGCGACGGCTTCACCAGGGTCAAGGTGGACGGCGAGCAGCGGCTGCTCGAAGACGAGATCGAGCTCGACAAGAAGTACAAGCACACGATCGAGGTCGTCGTCGACAGGCTGGCGATGAAGCCCGAGCTGCGGCAGCGGTTGACGCAGTCTGTCGAGACCGCGACCTCGCTCGCAGAAGGTCTCGTGGTCGTGGACGTCATCGAGGGCGAGGCGGTGCCTGATGGCTCGAACGCTCGAGGGGGCTCGAGCATGACCTTCTCCGAGAACCTCGCGTGCCCGGAACACGGTGTCTCGCTTCCGGAGCTCGAGCCGCGCGTCTTCTCCTTCAACTCGCCGCACGGCGCCTGCCCGCGTTGCACCGGGCTCGGGGCGCAGCTCGAGATCGACCCGGATCTGCTCGTCCCCGACAGCTCCTCATCGATCAACGACGGCGCGCTCGTGCCGTGGACGATCGGCAGCCAGAGCTTCTACGACAGCGTCATCGAGGCTATCGCCGAGCGCTACGAGATCTCGCTCGACACACCGTGGCGCGACCTCGAGCCCGAGCAGCAGGACAAGTTCCTCTACGGGACGGGCGGCGACAAGATCTTCGTCACCTATCGCAACCGCATGGGTCGGCGGCGCCAGTACACGATGGCGTTCGAGGGGCTCGTGAACAACCTCCAGCGGCGCTATCGCGAGACCGACTCCTCCCAGCAGCGGGACCGGATCGAGGAGTACATGAGCTTCCGGCCGTGCCCGGAGTGCGGCGGCGCGCGCCTGAAGCCGGAGATCCTGGCGGTCACGATCGGCGACAGGTCGATCCACGCGTTCACGCAGATGTCGGTGACGCGGGCGCTCGGCTTTCTCGACGAGCTCGCGCTGACCAAGACCGAGGAGCTGATCGGGCAGCGGATCGTGAAAGAGGTGAGGGAACGACTGACCTTCCTCGACAACGTCGGGGTCGGCTACCTGCAGCTCGACCGGGCCGCGAAGACGCTCTCCGGCGGAGAGGCGCAGCGCCTGCGGCTGGCGACGCAGATCGGGTCGCAGCTGGTCGGCGTCCTCTACATCCTCGACGAGCCCTCGATCGGGCTTCATCAGCGCGACAACGGCAAGTTGATCGCGACGCTCGAGCGGCTGCGCGACCTCGGGAACACCGTGCTTGTGGTGGAGCACGACGAGCAGATGATGCGCTCCGCCGACTGGATCGTCGATCTCGGGCCTGGTGCGGGAGAGCACGGAGGCGAGATCGTCGGCGAGGGCACGGCGGAGACGATCGCGGCCACGGAGGGCTCGATCACCGGCCAATTCCTGAGCGGAGAGCGCCGAATCGCGATTCCCTTCCGACGTGAGGACGACGGCCGTGGCTGGTTCTCGATCCGCGGCGCGTCGATGCACAACCTGAAAGGCATCGATGTCGACTTCCCGGTCGGGCGCTTCGTGGCCGTCACCGGCGTGTCTGGCTCAGGCAAGTCCACTCTGGTCAACGAGATTCTCTACAAGGCGCTCGCGAACCGGCTCAACCGCATGCGCACGAAGCCCGGCGACCATGAGAGCGTCGAGGGCATCGAGGTCTTCGACAAGGTCATCGACATCGACCAGACCCCGATCGGGCGCACGCCGCGCTCCAACCCGGCGACCTACACCGACCTCTTCACGCACGTGCGCGAGCTCTACTCGCTGACGCCGGAGGCCAAGGTGCGGGGATACAAGCCCGGTCGCTTCTCCTTCAACGTCAAGGGCGGACGCTGCGAGACCTGCAAAGGCGACGGGACGATCAAGATCGAGATGCACTTCCTGCCGGACGTGTACGTCCCCTGCGAGACCTGCCACGGGCGCCGCTACAACCGGGAGACGCTCGAGGTCCGCTTCAAGGGGAAGTCGATCGCGGACATCCTCGAGATGTCTGTCGAGGAGGCGCTCGACTTCTTTTCGAAGATTCCGAAGATCCGCCGGCGACTGCAGACCCTGCATGACGTGGGACTCGACTACGTGAAGCTCGGCCAGCCGGCGACGACGCTCTCGGGCGGGGAGGCGCAGCGGGTGAAGCTCGCCGCCGAGCTCTCCAAGGTGGCGACTGGCAAGACCCTCTACATCCTCGACGAGCCGACGACGGGCCTGCACTTCGCGGACATCGAGAAGCTGCTCGAGGTCCTCCAGCGGCTCGTGGACTCGGGGAACACGGTGCTCGTCATCGAGCACAACCTGGACGTGATCAAGCAGGCCGACTGGATCGTCGACCTCGGCCCCGAGGGTGGCGAGGCCGGGGGAGAGGTGATCGCGGTCGGGAGTCCGGAGGAGATCGCCGAGGTCGAGGACTCCTCGACCGGGCAGTTCCTCCGCGGTGTGCTCGCAGAGCCGGCAGCCGCGGCCGCGTAGCCCCGGACCTCGGAGCGCGGCCTGCCCGTATATCGCGTTGGCTGGTTCGAGCTTCCGAGACCATGGCCGCGGATTTCACGCGTATGTCTACGCGGCCAGTCCGGTGGCGCAGGCGTAGTCGCTCCTCATCCTCGACAGTCTCCGCGTTCGGAAGCGGGTCGACCCGCGCCAAGGCGCGCCTGGCATACTGGATCGATGACGAGAGCCATCTTCGCGGTCGGAGTGTGTGCGCTCGCAGTCGCGGGAGTCGCCGCAGCACAAGGGACGCAGGCCGGGCGTCCGGCCCTCACGGTAACCGACATGCGCCCCTTCGAGGTGCGTGGCGCCGGTTTCGAGCCGAACGAGCGCGTCCAGGTCTTGCTGGCCATGAACGGCGCGCAGCGTTGGCGAAGCACCGTCGCGAGCGCCTCGGGAGTGTTCACCGTGGAGTTCCGGGGAGTCTCGCTCGGCGTCTGCTCGCGCTTCACGATGCGGGCGCTCGGGTCGAAGGGCAGCCGCGCTCGCATCCTGCCGCGCCGGCTGCAGATCGACTGCGTCTCGCCTGACTAGCGCGCTTCTCCGGCGATCGACCTATCCGTAAGGGCGAGGCTCGCCTCGCCCCATGCGCGACTAACCAGGGCGAGGGCAAGGCGAGGCAAGCCTCGCCTTGCGACAGACAGGTGAGATCCGGCAGGAGCTGAAGTCCCTGTAGGAACGTGAAAGGCCCCGGCGCGGAGCGCCGGGGCCTTTCGTCCAGCTGGCTCGAGCTCGGGTTACGACCCGGGCCGAACGTCGATCAGCTCGGCTTCGGCCTCACCGCTCTTGTTGTCGTGCACGATCACCATCAGACCCCGAGCGGCAGTCGAGTTCCACTCGGTGCGGTTGATCGTGACGTCGGTGGTGGCCGATGCTCCCGGAGCGACCGTCAGGAAGTCGAACTCGTTATCCGTGAAGATCGCGGGAGTCCAGGGGTTGAATCTCGCCGTCAGAGGCACGTCGTCTTCCTCCTCCTCGTTGAGATCGAACCCGATCGCGTGATAGGTGAAGCGCGGATTCGCCGCGCTCAAGCACGGCTCGCCCGTTCTGCAGAACTGCGTCGAGAGCGTCGGCAGGAACGCCGTCGAGCCGTCCGTGGGGGCGCCGGCCGTGAAGCCACTCGCTCCACCGCTCCGCGTGCTGAAGACGAAACTGCCGAGGACGCCGTTGAAGCTGCCGGCCGTCACTGCGCCGATGTCAACGGCAACGACGACGTAGTCGTCTCCGTTCCCGTTCTGCGGGTCAACGTCCACGGAGATGTCGAACTCCGTCGTGGATGCGTTCGACCAGCGGTTCCACGTGCTCACGCCGAAGCCGATGAGCCGGTTGCCGCTGCCGATGTCGAAGGACTGCACTCCGACTGCCCGCACGTCAGCGGGCGAGCCATCGGCGTCCTCGCCGTCCCGAAGTCCCCAGGCGTAGAAGTCCGCGGTGCCTGCAATCGCAGCACCGGCGTTGTTCGTCACCGTCGCGGTCGTCGTGTACGACGGAGCGTCTGGGGTCGAGTCCGCCACCGTGACGTCGACGAGCGATGACGGCCTCGGAACGAGGTAGTAGGGAACCTTGAGCGTCGTGTTGTTGTTACCACCCGCCTGTGGGGCGAACCTCACGAGTCCGGCGACTTCCCGGAACGCCGAGGCGTTGCCGGCGGTGGACATCGGAACGGACAGCGTGATGTCCACCGGGCTGAACGTCCCAGGCGCGACGGTGACCGACGACGCGCTCGGAGTCAGCGTGTGCGGCGAGCCGCTCGAGTTCGTTACCACGACGTCGAATGTTACGGGGGACGATCCCTTGTTCCACACGCGGATCGTCCGGATCTCGCTGTAGTTGCTCTCGCTCTCGTAGAAGCCGAAGTTCGCCACGGGGATCTGTTGCCCCGCGAAAGCCACGGCTTGGGTACGCACCACACCGAACGGGTTGACCCGGCCCGTGCCCGCTCGACTCGTGCGATACGGCGTCGTTCCGGACACGAGAGCTGGGAGTCCGGTGTTGACGATCGCCGCTGCGAGCTCGTTGCCGGACCACGTCGGGTGGGCCTGACGGGCCAGCGCGCCGACGCCCGCGACGTGCGGAGCCGCCATCGATGTGCCGGAGAGGCCGCCAGGGAGGTTTCCGGACCCGACCAGCGTCGAGAAGATGCTGACGCCGGGCGCCGTGATGTTGGGCTTCAGGAAGCTGTCTCCGGTCCTCGGGCCGCCGGAGGTGAAGCTGGCGAGACCCGAGAAGTTCGGGTTGGAGACGGTCGTGTTGTTGACGGTCGTCACGGAGCCCGACGCCGCGCGGAGCCTGGCGCCGTCCGAGGTCGGCGTCGTGGCCAAGCCGCGAACGCCGATGAACGGGATCGAGACCGTAAACGGCTCACCCGTGTCGGGATTGGAGAAGATCGGTCCCTCGTACGGAGGCAGCGAGGTCGAGTTGTTGACCATCGCCACCGCGGCATAGCCGGCCTGCTGGCCGTAGATGGCGCGGGCGACCCGGGCACAGACGCCGCGAATCGTGACCGCCATTGACGTGGCGTTGGGCGGAGCCGGATAGTCGGACAGGTTGCAGCCGAGCGACTCGTTGACCGCCGGGGTCGCAGGGTTGTCATTGATCGAGACGATCGTGTACTGGGTCCCGTCCGCAACGTCCGGCTCGCCGTTGGCGTTGATCGCCGTGATCGGCGACGGAGCCGTCGGAAGGGTCAGCGTGAACCCGGGGAACGACTGCACCGACTCGCTCGCGGCGACGCTGATGACACGGTTGCCGGTCGCGGGGGAGCCGGTGATGTACTGAGAAGGACCATTGTTACCGGCAGAGGCGACGACGACGATGCCTGCCTGCGCGGCGTTGTCCGCGGCGACGGCGGACGGGTCGTCGCTCTGGCCGAACGGCGAGCCGAGCGACATGTTGATGACTTCCATGCCGTTGTCGACCGACCACTCGATCGCGTCGACGGTCTCGTTCGTCGAGCCCGCGCAGCCGAACACGCGAACCGCATACAGATCCGCCCGAGGAGCAACGCCGGGCCCGATCCGGAACCGGTTGGGCGTGTGCGTGGTCGTGTCGTACGGGCCGCCGAAGGTGGCGCCGTTAGCGAGCACGCCGAATCCGGCTGCGGTGCCGCTGACGTGTGAGCCGTGTCCGTTGCAGTCCAACGGATTGGGATCGGGCTGGGGAACCAGGTCCGCGCCGCTCCCGCTCGCGTTGTAGTCGTCACCGACGAGGTCGATCCCGCCCTTGACCTTCGGGGCATTGGGGCCAAAGAGCGCCGGATTCGCGGGAAGCGTGTCCGCGGCGTCTGCGGCCGCGAACTCGGCAGGGGTCGCCACGGTTCCCGGGGCACGGTAGTTGCCGTGCGTGTAGTCGATCCCGGTGTCGATGATCGCGATTCTGCGGTTGAGGCCGCGGATGAAGTTCGGAGGGCTCCACACCGTGGGCACACCGAGATAGGGGACGCTGATCGCATTCGAGCGCTCGTGATTCGGGACGAGGTGAACGCCGATGACGCCGGGAAGCGTCCGGAGCCTGTCGATCAGGTTCGGATTGATGCGAACCTTGATGCCGTTGTAGGCCACTTGATAGTCGGCGAGCACCTGGCCGCCGAGGGTCTGGATCGCAGGCTTGATCGCGTTCTGCGGCGCGCTGAGAGCGGCCTTGATGTCCTGCTTCTGACCAGCGGTGATCTTGCCTTCCTTCGCCATGACCTCGGCGACGGTCTCGCCGGCGAGCTGGACCATGACATTGACGGGCTCGTTGCTCAGGCTGTGCGGTGTGTAGTACGAAGCCTGAATACCGGCGCCGCCGCCGACCGCGGCCGGCGGATCCTTGGCTACGCCGGCCGAGGCAAAGGCCAGCGCGCCGACGAGACCCGCGAACACGAATCCGACCAGTGGTCGGAACGGGTGTCTCCTGTGCAAGATGTTCTCCCTCCTCGAACGTCAACAAGCAGAGGTTTTTCCCTGCTCCCACCATGCGGGACCTTTCTGCGCGGGGGACGTCTGTCAAGCGCAGACCCGCTGGCCCGCGCGGGAGGGTATCAGCCCCCCGAGATGCTTGATTCGGAATTGAGGCGCGAGGAGGGGGCGGTCACGACCAAGCCGGGCGACGCACTCACTCGTCGTGCAGGCTGGTGAGCCTGGACGGCGAGGGAGGGTGGCGATCCGGCGCAGCGTCGTGGCCGTCATCCGGGCCCGCCGTGAATCTCCCGATCAAGCAGCTAGCACGGCCTGTGTCTGCGTGACGCGGGCGACGTGCTTGCCGGCGGCGTCGTGCACGTCTGTCTCCACGACGATCGTGGTGCGGCCACGGGGGAGAGGCCACAAGGTGGCGACCACACGGACCCCCCGAACAGGTCCGAAAAAGTTCGCTCTCGACTCGC
>JBPCMD010000064.1:0-12456 GCA_051002595.1 Gaiellaceae bacterium | reverse complement strand
GCGGCCGCAGGCGGCTTGGTCGTCGCGCTCGCACTCCCCGTCTTCGCGATCGCGGGCTGGCCGCTCGCCGGCTGGGCGCTTGCAGCGGTTCTCTGGGCAGCAGCACAGGTCTTCGCGCTCGTACTGGCGCAGTTCGCAGGCGACCCGGATAACCTCGCCGCCGCAGGGATGCGCGGCATCGGCACAACCTCTCGAGGACTGCTCGTCGGCATACCGCTCGTCGTGGTGACCGTTGGGGACGAGCGCGTTGGCATCGCTGCCGCGTGCCTGTACGCGCTGGCCTACATCGTCGAGCTCGGCGTCGGTCTCGCCGCCTACTTCGGCGCGGAGCCGAGGAAGGTATGAAGCGCCTCGCGCTCTTCCTGCTGGTCTTCGCGCTGGTGTTGCCGGGCGCGGCGTTCGCTCAGGAACCGGCTGAGCCCACTCCCGCCGCTGAGGAGGAGGAGTTCGACCCCTCACACGAGTGGGACCTCCAGACGTGGGGCCCGGAGCTGAAGATCGGGCCGATCGACATGTCCGTGAACAAGGCGGTCGCGTACCTGATCCTGGGCATGCTCGTGTCGATCGCGATCGGAATCCTCTTCATGCGCGTCAAGGGCGGTCGCGATCCCGATCGCAAGCAAGCGCTCGGGGAGACGATCTATGAGATCGCGCAGGTGCAGGTGGCCGAGCAAGGCCTGCCCACGAAGGCCATCGGCCGGTGGTTTCCGTATATGGCGACGTTGATGGTCTTCATCTGGGTCGTGAACATTCTCGGCTTCATCCCGCTCCCACTCTCGGACGAGCGAGTCGAGATCGGGGGGATCGAGCTGCCCACGCTCGCGATCTTCGCCGCAACCTCGACACTGTCGGTCACGCTCGCGCTCGCGCTGATGACCTTCTTCTTCACCCACTTCGAGGGCATCCGCTGGAACGGCCCCGTGAAGTACTTCAAGAGCTGGATTCCGGACGTGCCGAAGGCGATGTTGCCGCTGATCATCCCGCTCGAGATCCTCGGCCAGTTCATGCGCCTGATCAGCCTCTCCGTCCGCCTCTACGCGAACATGCTCGCGGGCCACATGCTGATCCTCACGTTCATCGGGCTCATCTTCGTGATCGGCAACGTGTTCCTGGCGGTCATCGCGGTGCCCGCCGCGAGGATCTTCTATCTCTTCGAAGTCGTCATCGTCGTCTCCATCCAGGCCTATATCTTCGCCGCCCTGTCCGCCATCTACATCGGCTCGGCCATCGAGCCGGATCACTAAGTGCTCCCCGCCGCAAATACGCCCACGCTTCGCGCGGCTGCGAACACTTCGCATGCCGTCGTCCTCAGTCGGGCCAATATTCTCGAGCGTCCTAGGCCTGCTCGGTTCTCGCCGGCGAATCGCGACCGTATTTACGGTGGGAAGCACTAAGTGGTCGTCACCGCACAAGCGCCGGCGCCTGGGCGGTTGCAAACCGTCGCAGGGCGTCGTCCTCAGTCGCGTCCATATGTTCTACATAAGAACACTCCCTGCGTCCTAGCCCTGCTCGGTTTTCGCTCGCCCAGACACCACCGCTTGCACGGTGGCAACCACTAAGGAGGATCACTGTCATGCTCTCCTCGTTCTTCTTCCTCGCCGCAGCCGAGGACGGCGCCGACGCCGGGAAGGCCATCGCGCTCGCTCTCGGGATCGGCCTCGGCTCGCTCGGCGCCGGTATCGGCATCGGCAACATCTTCGGCTCCATGATCCAGGCGGTCGCCCGCCAGCCCGAGCTCCGCGGAGAGCTGACGGGCATCCAGTGGCTCGGCTTCGCGCTCACCGAAGCGGTTGTCTTCTACGGCCTCATCGGCGGGCTGCTGGCCTACGTCCTCGTCTAGGGCTCATGATGTTCTCGTTCCTGCCACTCGCCCAAGAGGCCCAGGAGGAATCCTCCGGAGGCCTGATCGACGTCGTCCCGGGTCTGATGATCTGGACGCTGATCTGCTTCGCGATCACGTTCTTCGTTCTCAAGCGGTTTGCGTTCGGCCCGATCCAGAAGACCATCGACGAGCGCCGTGACCGCATTCGCAAGGCGGTGGAGGAGGCGGACAAGGCCCGCGCCGAGGCGCGCAACCTGCTCGAAGAGCACAAACAGCTGATCGGCCAGGCAAAGGGCGAGGCAGGAGAGATCCTCGCCGAGGCCCGCAAGGTGGCGGACGCGCAGATCGAGCGGGTGAAGGGAGAGGCGGAGGAGGAGCGGCAGCGTCGGCTCGAGGAGACGCGCCGCCAGATCGAGGCCGAGACGAAGCGCTCGCTCGACCTCATCCGCTCCGAGGTCGCCGATCTGACCCTCGCGGCGACGGCGCGCGTGACCGGCAAGGTCTTGGACGCCGAGGATCAGCGGCGGCTGATCGACGAGGCGATCGCGGAGCTCGACTTCTCTGCGCTGGAGAGGGAGGGCTAGAAAGACGATGGCCGTCGCGAACCGAATGTACGCCCGCGCGATCTTCCAGGCCGCGCAGGGCGAGGGGAAGCTCGACGAGGTCGCCGCCGACGTCTCGGCGCTCGCCGGCGCGCTCGAGGAGACACCTGAGCTGCGTGCCTTTCTGCGCAACCCGCAGATCGATCCGGCCGAGAAGGCGCGCGTGCTCGAGGAGATCGCCTCCGGCGCAGACGACCTCGTACGCAACTTTCTGAGACTCCTCGCCGAGAAGGGTCGTGCGGGCGAGCTCGTGGAGACGAACGCCGAGCTCGAGGCCCTCGTCGCCCGCGCCCAGAACCGGCTGGCGGTGGAGCTCACGACCGCGCACGAGCTCTCCGACGACGAGGCGCGCTCGATCGTGGAGCAGATCGAGAAAGCTTCCGGCCGCAAGGTCGAGGCGACGCGCTCCATCGATCCGAGCCTCGTCGGCGGAATGGTGCTCCAGGTCGGCTCCTTCCGCGCCGACGGCAGCGTGCGCGGCCGCCTCGAGCGGCTAAGGCAAGAACTTGTCACCTCCCATTAGCCCATGAGTTAGGAGCACACGTGAAGCTACGTCCCGAAGAGATCACCTCGATCCTGAAGGATCGAATCAAGGAGTTCGACGTCGAGACCGACCTCTCCGAGATCGGCACCGTCCTCCAGGTCGGCGACGGTATCGCCCGCATCCATGGGCTCGAGAACTGCATCGCTCTCGAACGGCTCGAGCTCGAGCACGGGGTCGTGGGCATCGCCTTCAACCTCGAGGAGGACAACGTCGGCGCCGCGCTCTTCGGGGAGTGGCAGAAGGTGAGCGAAGGGGAGCCGGTGCGCAGGACCGGCGAGGTCATGAGCGTGCCGGTCGGGGAGGGCCTCCTCGGGCGCGTCGTCGACCCGCTCGGTAACCCGCTCGACGGCCTCGGGCCGATCGAGGCGGCCGAGCGCCGCCCGCTCGAGTTCAAGGCGCCAGGAGTCATCAGCCGCCAGCCGGTGAAGGAGCCGCTGCAGACGGGTCTGAAGGCGATCGACTCGATGATCCCGATCGGCCGCGGCCAGCGCGAGCTGATCATCGGCGACCGCTCGACCGGCAAGACCGCGATCGCGATTGACACGATCCTGAATCAGCGTGGCGGAGACGTGATTTGCGTCTATGTGGCGATCGGCCAGAAAGGATCGACGGTGGCGCAGGTGGTCGAGAGGCTGCGGGACGCGGGGGCGATGGAGTACACGATCGTCCTGTCGGCGCCCGCCCAGGAGGCGGCGCCGATCAAGTGGATGGCGCCCTTCGCGGGATGCGCGATGGGCGAGTACTTCCTCTACCAGGGCAAGCACGCGCTGCTCATCTACGACGATCTCTCGAAGCACGCAGATTCATACCGACAGCTGAGTCTCCTGCTCCGACGGCCACCAGGTCGCGAGGCGTTTCCCGGTGACGTCTTTTATCTCCACTCCCGGCTCCTCGAGCGCGCCTGCAAGCTCTCGGACGACTTGGGCGGCGGCTCGCTGACCGCGCTTCCCATCATCGAGACGCAGGCGGGTGACGTCGCGGCGTACATTCCAACCAATGTGATCTCGATCACCGACGGGCAGATCTATCTCGAATCGAGCCTCTTCTTCTCGGGCGTCCGTCCGGCGATCAACGTCGGTGTGTCGGTCTCCCGCGTCGGCGGCAACGCGCAGCGCAGGTCGATGCGCAAGGTGGCGGGGCGTCTTCGCCTCGATCTGTCCCAGTACCGCGAGCTGGAGGCGTTCGCGCAGTTCGGCTCCGAGCTCGACCAGGCGACGCAGCAGGCGCTCGGCCGAGGCGAGCGGATGGTCGCGACCCTGAACCAGCCGCAATACCAGCCGTGGCCGCTCGAGGAGCAGGTCGTGGCGATCTACGCAGGGGTCAACGGCTACCTGGACAAGATCCCCGTGCCGCAGATCCCCCGCTTCCACGACGAGCTCCGCGAGTACCTGCGGACCGAGAGCTCCGTGCTCGAGTCCATCCGCGAGAGCGGGGACGTGCCCGAGGAGGCCGAGGAGAAGCTCAAGGCCGAGCTCGAAAAGTTCCTGAAGTCGTTCAACATCGAGGAAGAGAAGGGCATCGCCGGTTAGGGCGAGGCAAGCCTCGCCCCTACGACCTCATGGCGACCGTCCAGGACATCAAGCGGCGGATCCAGTCCGTCCGCAACACGCGCAAGATCACGCGGGCGATGGAGCTCGTCGCCGCGGCCAAGCTGCGCCGAGCCGAGCAGCGGATCCGCGCATTGCGCCCGTACGCCGAGACGATGAACGAGCTGATCGCCGGGGTGGGCCGGGCCTCTACGTCGGTGCGGCTCCCGCTTCTCGAGCAGCGAGAGCAGGTCGAGACCGTCGCGATCGTGCCGTTGACCGGCGACCGCGGTCTCGCCGGCGCGTTCAACGCGCAGATCCTGCGGCGGGCATTCGCGCTCGAGCGCTCGCTCCAGGCCGAAGGGAAGAACATCCGGTGGGTCGCGATCGGCAAGAGGGGCCGCTCGACGCTCCTCTTCCGCCGTCGCGAGCTGGCGGCCGAGTACCTCGGGTTCACCGACCGCCCCGCCTACGCGGACGCGCAGGCGATCGCGCACCGCGTCTCCGAGCTCTTCGTGGAGGGCGAGGTCGACCGCGTGACGCTGGTCTACAACACCTACGTCTCGGCGCTGACGCAACGGGTCACCGAGCAGGACGTGCTTCCGATCTCGCCCGAGATCCTGGAGACCGACGAGGACGAGCGCGCCGCGGACACCCTCCGCGGCGACTTCATCTTCGAGCCCGAGCCGGAGGAGATCATGCAGCGCCTGCTCCCGGTGTACGTCGAGACCCAGATCTACCGCGCGCTCCTCGAGTCGACCGCCTCCGAGCAGGGCGCGCGCATGACCGCGATGCGGAACGCCTCCAAGAACGCCGCCGACCTGATCGACTCGCTCACGCTGCGGATGAACCGCGCCCGCCAAGCGGAGATCACGCAGGAGATTCTGGAAGTCGTCGCAGGCGCGGAGGCCTTGAGGTAGGGGCGAGGGCGAGTATGCCTCGCCCCTACATGTGCCCGTGGCGGACGAGGGCGAGGCGAGCCTCGCCCCTCCGCGAATAAGATCACGCTAAGAACGCTCTAACAACTCGCCGCGCCGCTCGTAGAAGCAGTTGAAGATGCTTGATCGGGAATTCACGGCGGGCCGGATGACGCCCACGACACGGCGCCGGATCGCCACCCTTCCTCGTCGTCCAGGTTTGTTAGCCTGCAAGACGGATGAGTGCGTCGCCCGGCTTGGTCGTGACCGCCCCCGGCTGCGCGTCAATTCCCGACCAAGCGTCTAGTGGCGATTCAGTCCCCAGATAGCATCACGCCGGTGGAACCGGCCGTAGCGGCGCCAGGCAGGGAGCCGCAGCGCTTCGAGCGGGCGAGCGCGATCGCCGAGCGCTTCGTCGACAACATCGAGACCGTCGTCTACGGGAAACGCGACGAGATCAAGCTCGTCCTGACGGCGCTGACCTGCGGAGGCCACGTCCTGCTAGAGGACGTTCCCGGAACCGCCAAGACCGTGCTGGCTCGTGCGATCGCCGGGACGATCGAGGGAGCGACCCCCTCGCGCATCCAGTGCACGCCCGACCTGCAGCCGACCGACGTCACAGGGCTGTCCATCTTCGATCAGAAAACACGCGACTTCGAGTTCCGTCCCGGCCCGGTGTTTGCGAACGTCGTCCTCGTGGACGAGATCAACCGCGCGACCCCGAAAACACAGTCGGCGCTGCTCGAGGCGATGGCCGAGCAACAGGTGACCGTCGACGGCGTGACGCGGGAGCTTCCCTCGCCGTTTCTCCTCATCGCAACCGAGAATCCGATCGAGTACGAGGGCACTTTCCCCCTCCCCGAGGCGCAGCTCGACCGCTTCTTCCTGCGCACCGCGCTCGGATATCCGAACGTGGAGGACGAGCTGAAGATCCTGGAGCAGCAGCGCTTCAGCCATCCGCTGGACGAGCTCCAATCCGCCGTGACGCTCGAGGAGGTCGACGATCTTCGCTCCTCGACGCAGCACGTCTACGTCGACGACGTCCTGCACCGCTGGGTGGTCGAGCTCGTGAGGGCGACCCGCGAGCAGGAGGCGGTCGTCATCGGCAGCTCCGTGCGCGGGAGCCTTGCTCTCGAGCGCGCGGCGCGCGCGTGGGCGCTCCTCGACGGTCGCGCGTATGTGGTCCCGGAGGACATCGAGCTCCTGTTCGTCCCGGTGCTCGTCCACCGCGTGGTCTTCAGCCCTGGCTTCGTCGCGCGGGCCCGCGCCACCGGCTGGAACCAGGCGATCGAGGATTTCCGCGCGAGCTGTCTCGAGCTGGCGCCGCGTCCAGGCTCCGAAGAGGACCCGTTCTTCGAGAAGCCGCCGGCGTAGGAATACGTGCCCAACGCCCGTCTCACCTTCCCGCTCGTTCCCCGGCGGCGGGTCATCGGTCTCTCCTTCGGGACGATGCGGAGCCTGCGCCGGGGCTCGGGAACCGATGTCGCCGGCTCGCGGCCGTACCGCCCGGGCGACGACATGGACGCGATCGACTGGGCGGCTTCGGCGCGCATCTCGACCGCGAAAGGGAGCGACGAGTTCGTCGTCCGCGAGCGCTTCGCCGAGGAGGCGCCAAAGGTCGTGATCGTCTGCGACCGGCGCCCCGAGATGTCCTACTTCTCGTCGACGCTCCCGTGGCTCTCGAAGACGCAGGCGATGCGGCAGGCGGTCGAGCTCATCCTCGCGAGCGCGGGCGCGGCTGGCGGCTTCGTCGGCTACTTGGACTACGCGGACGGCGATCCGCATTGGCGCCAGCCGAAGGGTGAGCGGAAGCTGATCGAGCTCCGCGACGATCGACTCTGGTCATCGGAGTACGGCGGCCCTCCGGATTGGCTCGAGCGCTCGTTCGAGCACCTGGCCGCGCACACGCGGGCAGTGACGCCCGGAACGTTCGTGTTCCTGCTCTCGGACTTCCTTCCCCCGCCTCCCAGGGAGCTCTGGCTCGCCGCGCTCGAGCACCGGTGGGACCTCGTCCCTGTCGTCATCCAGGATCCGACGTGGGAGCAGAGCTTTCCGGACGTGAGTGGAATCGTCGTGCCGCTCCGCGATCCGCGCACGAAGCGAGTGATTCCGGTGCGGCTCACGAGGAAGGAAGCGCGTGCGCGTCGAGCCGAGAACGAGGCGCGTGCGCGAGAAGTCTTCGAGACCTTTCGTATGCTCGACATCGACCCGATCCTCGTGATCTCGAGCGAGCGAGGAGCGGTGCTGGAGCCCTTCCTAGTCTGGACGAGCCTGCGCCGGACGCGGCGGATCGTCGGCGCCTGATGGGACGCCGCCTCCTCGTGATCGTGGGACTTGCAGCCGCGCTCGCCGGCGCGCTCGCTTTTGCCCTCGTCGCCCGGAACGGAGGCGACGATGGAACGGAGGCGGCAGCCGAGCTCGGGATCGCCGAGGTCGAGGCCAAAGCCACGCTCGAGCCCGCCGTCGCCCTCTTCGGGGACACCGTTCTCGCTCACATCGACGTGCTCCTTGATTCCACACGCGTGGATCCGAGCTCTGTCCGTGTGGCGGCGAGCTTCGCGCCCTTCGAGATCGTCGGGCCACCGCGAAGCTCGTTGCGGGAAACAGGGGACAGCGCGTATCTACGCAGGACGTTCGTCCTCCGCTGTCTCTCGGGAACCTGCGTCCCGTCCGGCGAGTCGGCGCGCTACGAGTTCCCGCCCGCTCGAATCGGGTTCACCGGCGGGGACGAAGATGCCGCTGACCGGCGCTCCATCACCACTCCCGTGCCGTCGGTCCGTGTCTACTCGCGCTTCACGGCTTTGGGGGCCGGCACCGACCGCGGGTCGGCGCCGTGGGAGGTGGATGTGCTCTCACTCCCGTCGGTCTCGTATCGCATTCCACCGAGCATGCTCGTGACGCTGATCCTTGCCGGCGGTTTGCTGGCCGCGCTCGGAGGCGTCTTCCTCGGATATCTGGCCTGGCCCCCCCGCGTCGTCGATCTGGCGCCAGAGCCCGAGCCGGAGCTTCCGGCGGAGCCGCCGCTCAGTCCGCTCGAGCAGGCGCTGATCCTGCTCGAGCAGTCGATCCGGGTCGACGGCGCGGCCGATCAGCGCCGTGCCCTCGAGCTCGTCGCCGAGGAGCTGGAGCTCGCAGACTGGGGCGACCGCGATCTCGCGCGAGCTGCCAGGGCGCTCGCCTGGTCGGAAGGCGTGCCGCCCATCCAGGAGACGACTCGTCTGGCCACGCGTGTCCGTACCGCTCTGCCGCAAGCAGAAGGCGCGGAGACGAATGGAGCTGGACATGTGGCGTAGGTCCAAGCCGCGCGACGTCGTGGATACCCACGACGCGAAGGCCTTCCCGGCTGCCGCGTGGCGGGCCCGAGTCATTCGCTTGGCGCTCGCAGGCGCCGCCGTCGTCCTCGTCGTCGTCTCGGCCGCTTCCGCGCGCGGCCTCGAGATTCGCGAGGAGGGCCTGATCCCGAGTGGCACTACCGGCGTCGTCGTCGTCGATCTCTCGCTCTCGATCGCGGACGAGGACTACGAGGCGGTCCGACGTTCGTTCCGCAGACTGGTGGCCGAGAATGCGAGCATCGGCCTCGTCGTCTTCTCGGACGTCGCCTACGAGTTGCTCCCTCCAGGAACGCCGGCGTCGGAGCTTCGTCCGATGTTGAGACTTCTGATTGCGCCGAGGCTCGGCCCGCCGGTGAACCCGTGGACGAGCTCGTTTCGCGCCGGCACCAAGATCTCCGCCGCTCTCGAGCTCGCTCGCCGCATGCTCGAGCGAGACGGGGTGCGCTCGGGCTCGATACTCCTCGTCAGCGATCTCGAGACGGCGCCGGATGACGTGCCGGCACTCGCGAGAACTGTCGAGGGCATGCGACGGAGCTCGATCCAGCTCAAGGTTCTCGGCCTCGCGCCCTCGACCGACGCCCAGCTGATCTTCGAGGGCCTTCTCCAAGAGGGTGCTTTCGATGCGCCACCGGTCGTGGCCGGGGGGCAGGAGCTGGAGAGCGAGACTCGTGTCCGGGCGCCGAGGACGCTCGTCGTTCTCGGGGTCTTCTTCTTCCTGGCGCTCGCCGCGCACGAGCGGTTCGCAGGAAGGCTTGCGATCATCAGCGGCCGGAGCGCCGCATGAGCATCGCGCGCCGGGTGGCGTTGGGAGTGGGGGCGCTCGCCTGCATCGTCCTCGCGGTGACGCTCTCGTTGTGGGCCGTCGACGTGTCGCGCTGGAACAACGCCTTCGCAGCCGGAGACGTGCGCTTCCGCGTCGCCCCTGAGGACGAGCGCCTTTGGAGACCAGCCGAGCTCGCTCCTTTCGATGCCGGCCGCAAGTTGCTCGCGGTTCAGGACGACGTCGACTTCCGCGAGGCACTGCGCGCGCTTCGGCGGGCCGATCTCGAGGACCCGGTGATCTCCGACCCCGAGGTGGCGATCCGCCGAAACGAGGCGCAAGCCCGCCTGGAGGCGATCGTCGTTCGCGACACCGACAACGCGAGGCGCTCGCGGGCGGCGGGAATGCTCGGAGTTCTCGGGCTCGCCAGATTCGTGTACGAGACCCAGGAGCGAGAAGCGCTCCTCTCGGCCACGATCGCGAACCTCACGCGCGCGGTTGCCCTCGATCCCGGAAACGACGAGGCGAAGTACAACCTCGAGCTGGCGTACCAGCGTGGACGAGGACTCGAGCTGACCGAGGCCTCGGCCGGATCGAACGCCGCGCCCGGGGGTCAAGGCTCCAAGGGCGCGGGGGCCGGCCAGCCCGGCAGCGGATATTGAGACAGCACACGTGAATCTCGTCTTTCTCACGCCGACGGGTGTCCTTCTCGCCCTCGGCGTGCTCCTTCCCCTGGTGGCGCTCCTCTTCGTGCGACGCCGTGCTGGACGGGTGCGGGACGTGCTCGGCCTCACCGAGCCCCGCGCGCGCGGGATCGTGGCGGCGATCCTGGCCGTGCTTGCCGCAGGGACGTTTCTCGGCCTCGCGGCGGCTCAGCCCGTGATCGAGCGGACGATCACGCTCGAGACACGCACGGACGCCGAGGCGTTCATCGTCTTGGACGTCTCGCGCTCGATGCTCGCGCGGCAGTCGTCTCGATCGGCGACGCGGCTCGAGCGGGCGAAAGCGGCTGCGAGGACCCTCCGAGCGGCGCTTCCCGACGTTCGGTTCGGCATCGCATCGCTCACCGACCGAGCCCTCCCACACCTCTTCCCGAGCGCCGACCAGGAGGTATTCGAGGCGACGCTCACCCGCTCGCTTGGCATCGAGCAGCCTCCTCCGCGCTCCTCGCTCGCCACCAACGCGACGAGCCTCGACGCGCTCGCGACGATCCGAGCGCAGCGCTACTTCGCTCCGAGCTCACGCAAGCGGCTGCTCCTCGTTCTCACCGACGGAGAGTCTCAGCCCGTCACCGCAGCGCGTCTCGCCTCCGTTCTTCGCAGGCAGCCGGCGATCGACGTGGTGCTTCTCCATTTCTGGGACGCGGGCGAGCGCGTATTCTCCGGCGATTCGCCGGAGCCCCAGTACCGGCCCGATCCCTCGTCGAGCATCGTTCTCGACGGCCTCGCCAAGGCGGTCTCCGGGAACGTCTATGCCGAGAGCGAGATCGGGGCAGCGGCCGCGAAGGCGCGCGGGCTCATCGGCAGCGGGCCCACCGTGGTGAGAGGCGAGCGGAGCGGCGAAGTCCCGCTCGCCCCGTATCTGGCGGCCGCGACGCTCCTTCCGCTGGCGCTGCTCCTCTGGCAGCGTGATCGCTAGGCGGCACGTTGACGGATCAGTCCTCGAGCAAGTCCTCGCGCGGAATCCAGGGCGCCACCGCCTCCGGGAAGCCGTACTCGTCCATGTACGAGATCGCGCGGCTCGCGAGCCACACGACCGCCTCCGGGCTCACCGAGGTGAGGACGTTGCGCACCGCCTCGTCGCCGTGCTGCGGCCCTCCGCGACGCCCCGCCGTCGCACGTCGAAGCCGGCAGAGAGCGGACGCCGCGCGATCGACGTCGCTTCCGGGAACGTCGTACCATTCGACGTCCTTGGCCTGCTCGAGCAGTGGCAACACAACCTCCCAGAGCCGCGCGGCGTCGCCGGCTGCCATCGGGACAGGAGCATCGCGGGGATCATCAGCTCGGGGAATGCGCACGTTCACTCTCCCTTCTAACAACATCCACTCGAGAACGTCACACAGTATGATCATGCACTCGATCGCGGCGTTGAGCGTGCTATTCCAGTTTCACGCCGTGACGCGTGGATGACAGACCACAATCCCACACGGAGGGGTACATGCGCAAGCGTTCGCTACTGCTTCTGACGGGTCTTATCGCACTCGTCGGCAGCCTTGTCATCGGCCCGGCCGCGACGGCGACCACAGAAGGTGCCTCTGCTGGCACCGTGGTCATCGTTCACGACCAGGAGCCGGGAATTCTCAACAACTATTTGTCGGAGGGGAACGGCTACACCGTCTCGCTGGTCATGAACACGATCCTCGCGGGCGGCGTGATCTACGACGACAAGGTCAAGCTCCGGCCGTACCTCCTGCAGAGCCTTCCGAAGCTCCTCAAGGCCGAGCCGCTCACGGGGACCGCCACGTACAAGGCGAACGCCAAGTGGAGCGACGGCCGCCAGATCACGGGCGCGGACTTCATGGCCACGTACCGGACGATCATGAACCCGAACTGGGACATCACGTCCCGTGAGGGTTGGGAGGACATCGCGAAGATCCAGGTCAAAGGCAAGAGCTTCACCGTGACGTTCAAGCCGAAGCGGGCCTACGCAGCCTGGGATCTGATCCTCGGCGCCAGTCCGATGCCGGCGCACAAGGTCGCGGGCCAGGACTTCAACAAGCTCTGGTCGGACTCGATCGACATCTCGAGCGGCCCCTTCAAGTTCCAGAGCTGGCAGAAGGGCACGCAGCTCACGATCGTGAAGAACCCTGCGTTCAAGGCTGGCGCATCGGCCAAGCTCGACCGGATCGTCTTCCGCTACATCGCGGGCGCTTCGCAGTTCCAGGCGCTCAAGAGTGGCGAGGGCGACGTCGTCGAGCCGCAGCCGCAGATCCAGATCGTCGACTTCTACAAGG